>DATGNN010000205.1:0-3956 GCA_035306725.1 Chitinispirillaceae bacterium
TTTCATAATTTAACCGGGTTAAATCGCGTGTTCGATATCGCAGTATGGGAATTCCTTCTTTAGTAACCGTTGAAAACACTAGTTCTCCGAGCTGTCCTGCCGGAAGGGGAAGTAAAGTCTCGGGATCGATTATTTCCGGAACAAAATGATCTTCATTAATATGCATTCCTGTTTGATGTTCACATTCACATGACACCCCCGGCCCTACAACCTCACTCAATCCATATATGTCAATTGCTTTTATATTTAGCTTGTTCTCAATTTCCTTTCGCATTGATTCACTCCAGGGCTCTGCACCAAATAAACCCACCCTTAGTTTTAATGATTCAGGATCAACGCCCATTTCTTGCATTACTTCTGCCATATACAAAGCATATGAAGGAGTACAGGTAATCACTGTAGTTCCAAAATCCTGCATCAATTGGATTTGTTTTTTTGTATTTCCACCTGAAACAGGTATTACTGTAGCCCCTAAATTCTCAGTACCATAGTGAATTCCAAGTCCCCCGGTAAATAAACCGTATCCATAAGCTACCTGTACGATATCGTTATGATGTACACCTGCCATGCTCATAGCACGGGTAACCACTTCTGCCCACATATTTAAATCATTGCGTGTGTATCCTACAACAGTAGGTTTGCCGGTAGTTCCCGAGCTGGCATGTACCCTTACAATCTCACTCATTGGTACTGTGAACATTCCAAAGGGGTAATTGTCGCGCAAGTCCGATTTATTCGTGAAGGGAAGGAGGTTCAGATCTTCGATGGATCGTATATCTCCCGGTAACAGCCCTTTCTCCTGCATTTTAATTCTGTAGCTTGGGATATTGTGATAAATGCGTTGGACTGTGCGAATAAGACGGCTGCTTTGTATCGCTGACATTTCATCTCGTGATGCACATTCGATGGGTTTATTCCAGATCATTTCTTTCGACATTGGTTGGTGGTGGTTATCCTGCCTGATTTGAAGTTGAAGATTGTCCATAATTTTATATTCCGTAAACTATTTTGTCATCCAGTACGGGTATGTTATTTTGTGCCAATAGCCTTTGGGCTTCAAGCACATCAGGAACATCCAGTACAATTATTGCCATTCCGTTTTCGGCAATAAGTCTTGTATATGCATTCTTAATATGAATGCCGGCTTTCGATACCTTCACAAGAAGTTCATCCAAAGCCCCCGATTCATCTTTCATCTCCAAAGCAATCACCTCGTGTAAAGTTACACTGTTCCCAAGATCTGCCAAAACCTTGTAGGCACTGTCCGGTTTGTCAACCAATAAATTAAGTATTCCCCAACCATGCATCATATTTAAAAGGTTGAGTGAACGGATATTGATCTGTTCCGACTTAAGAATATTAGTAATTCTTTCCAGATGAGCAATTTTATTTTCCAGAAAAACAGATATTTCAAAAGCCATTTCAATCGGTTTTAATTGGGTTCTTCCATTATCAGTAGTTGCTTTGGTATTTATATTTTAAAACAAAAATAGCAGGAAAATTTATAAAATGTAAGTTGTAAAGGCTAATTTTCTAAAGTTGTATTTATCCGATGCCACGAAAAGATGAAAATTATCAGTGGTGGAATCCGATTATCGGGTTAAGCCTCAATCTATCTATCGGTTTAAGTCTTTTGTTTATAGGAGACTGCGGATATTATAACTCATTGAAAGAGAAATGGCCATACTTGAAGTACAGCCACTTTAGTGAAATTCATAAACTATGTTTGCTATCTCATATTTATAATCACTATAGATTACCGTTGAACTTTTTTTCCATCCACTTCTATCCAGTCGAGACGGGAACAGGAATTTGATTTACCTCCGGGCATCAAATCTGTAAATCCAATTTCTTCGACGTTTGAAAGGTCTACATTTTTAGCAAGTCCTACTTCTACAATATTTTTGATGTCGAGACGATACCACGTTATGTCCTGAAGGTTAAATTCCCTGATGCGCCAATCTTTAGAAGGGCCGTCTGTAGCATCACTAACCAGCCACGTGCCATCAGCAAGTTTTAATGCAATGCGTAAATATCGCTGTCCTGCTTGCTTGCTCCTCCATCTTATTTTTGAAAAACCTGTTAAATCAACATTGTGATTTTTATGCTTCAATGATACCAGCCAATTTCCTAAACACTCACCTGACCAAACATAGAATGGGTCATCAACCGGTTTTTCATGATTGCTTTTCTTGAGGTTGTTTTTACCGGGTCCATATGTTTGCAACAACAAATCCTGATTGTCAACATGGTTTTGAGATAATGGAATTTCGGGAGGGGTCTCTTTCCAGTCTTCCCGGAAAAATAAGCCCGGGCGGTAACTTTCCTGTGCTGTTATGTTTTGAACTTCAAAAACAAACATGAGTGCAAGCAGTAATATGAACTTTGATTTCATCAGATGTAAATTTTAATATGGTTAATCAAGTTGTGTCTATTTCAATGACAACTTTTCAAAGATAATATTTGAAAGGTTTAAACAAAAGAAACAAACAGATTCCTCAGTTAAATAATTCTTTTAAGGATTTTTAAAATGTCGTCATTTTTTTTATATATTGCGCTGGAACTGAAACACCTAATATTATGAAAAAAACTGAAGAAAGTGCCTATTGGGGGCTTATTTGGGAAAAGTTCAGAGCTGGCGACAGAACTGCATTTGAGTGTATTTATAATGAATACATTGATGTACTGTTTGCATATGGCTCGCGGATAACAAATCATCGTGCGTTACTCGAAGATTCAATTCAGGATCTTTTTTTAAATATTTATTCGTACGGCACTAAACTTCGGAACCCGGAATCATTGGAATTCTACTTGTACAAAACATTAAAACGAATTATTGTCAAAAAACTTAAGGAAAAGTACAGGTTTACCCACCCCGATGATTTTAAGGAACAGTTTGATTTAAAATTTGCAATTGAGGATTTTCCTGAAGATGTACTCGACGAACAGGTTGCATTATTGCAGGAAGAATTAAAAAATCTGGATTCAAAACAACGCGAACTATTATATCTGAGATTTACCAGCGGACTTACTTACCGTGAAATTGCTTTGCTTCTGGATTCTACCCATGATGCAGTGAAAAAACAGGTTTTGCGTTTGTTGAAGCGACTTCAAAGTAGGATGAATTTGCAATTCATGGGATTATTTGTTTTATTCCAAAAAAAGTAGGTTATTTAATCTTTGCTTACCCAACCATGGGAGCATCAGAAGAGTGATCGTGAAAATTACAACCTGAGATTCAATCTAAAACGTTTTATGCTGCGGATACTAATTAAATTCATTTTATTGTTTGTTGTTGTTTATGCATGTGAGAATAAGGCAGTCAATGATGAAAAATATCATCTCGTTCTGGAGACAATAGCAAAAGGAGATAATATTGATTATATATGGAGTCATGCCCGCACAGCAATTATACCTTCCGATACACCATTGATTGTCACTACTACATCAAAAACTTTAAAAAAGGGATCGGATGTGTATCATGATTTATATGAATTACGAAGTACCGATATGGGAAAAACCTGGTCAGGCCCTGATGTTATAGAGTCACTCAAGGTTTATAATGATTCAAATGGTTATCGTTCGATGGCAGATATGTGGCCTCAATGGCATTCCGGTTCGCAAACAGTTTTAAATATTGGTACTGCACCATTTTACACCGGTAATAAAACACATGATAGTTCAAAGAAGGAAATTACTTACGCTGTTTACAATCCAGAATCCAACTGCTGGGGGCCACCTCAAAAACTCAATCTTCCCGAAAGAGATAACGACAGCCTGCTTCTTTTAGCTCCTGCCGCCGGAAGCGCGCAATGGCTGGAACTAAGTAATGGAGATGTACTGTTGCCTGTCTTTTATTTTAAAATTTCTGATTCATTGGCATCTGTAGCCGACAAGGAAACGTTCTCAATCAAAAATTTGATGAACAGTAATATGTACAGCTTTGCAACTACAGT
>DATGNN010000206.1:0-22152 GCA_035306725.1 Chitinispirillaceae bacterium
AAATGTTAAAGCACTTTGGGGGCTATACAGAGTACTGATCAACAATATGGTAACTGGTGTTTCGCAAGGGTATAAACGTGAACTGGAAATTGTTGGTGTAGGATACAAGGCAGAATTAAAAGGGAAGGATTTGGCAGTATCTGTTGGGTTTGCAAGTCCGAAACCATATAAAGCTCCTGATGGTATCACATTTACGTTGGATAATCCTAACAAAATAACCATACAGGGAATTGATAAGCAGAAAGTGGGCCAGGTTGCTGCAGATATCCGTCGTATCCGACCGCCGGAGCCTTATAAAGGGAAGGGTATAAGATATCTGGGTGAACAGATTAGAAGAAAAGTTGGAAAAGCTGCTGGTAAATAAGTTAAAGTGTGGAGCGAAATATAAAAATGGATAAAGCAAAATTAAGGATTAGTGGGCGCTCTCGAAGAGCTGCTCGTGTACGGAAAAAAGTGATTGGTACACCCGATCGTCCTCGTTTGTGTGTCCGCAGAAGTTTAAAACACATATATGCACAGTTAGTTGATGATATCAATGGAACAACAATTGTTCAGGTGGGAAGCAGGGGAAAATCTTTTTCGGAAAAAGTTGTTGGAAAAGATTTGACAAAAAAAGATGTGTCGAAACTGGTTGGCGAGTTACTGGCAGATATGGCGATACAAAAGGGTGTAAAAAGTATAGTGTTTGACAGAAAAGGGTATCTGTTCCACGGACGAGTAAAAACACTGGCTGAAGCAGCCCGTGAAAAAGGGTTGGTCTTCTGAAGTGAAAGGGGTTTAAGGCTTGAGCAACGAAGAATTTATTGGTAGTGGTGAAGAATCTCAGCTAACAGACAGATTGGTATCTGTAAGTAGGGTTGCCAAAGTAGTTAAGGGCGGAAGAAGATTCGGTTTTAATGCACTTGTCACTGTTGGTGATGGGAACGGAAAAATTGGAATCGGAATGGGAAAGGCAAACGATGTTACTGAGGCAATTAGAAAAGCTATAGAAGCTGCAAAAAAGAATCTGGTAGTAGTAAATCTGATAAATGGTACTATACCACATGAGGTTATAGGACATTTTGGAGCAGGTAAAATTATTCTTAAACCAGCTGCTCCCGGTACCGGTGTTATTGCAGGGGGACCGGCAAGAGCTGTATTGGAATTGGCTGGTATCAAAAATATCTTGACAAAGTGTTTAGGGACTACAAATTCTCATAATGTTGTTAAGGCAACAATGGATGGATTAATGCAGCTTAAGACAAAAGAGCAGATCTGGAAATTAAGACAAGTACCAACACAAAAAGCAAGTGCATAAAAAAAGAGGTTTAAGATGGCCAGGAAAATTAAAATTACACAGATCAGGAGTACAATCAAGAGATTAGAAAATCAAAAATGTACTATTAAAGCTCTGGGTCTTGGTAAAATAAACAAAACGGTTATTCATAATGATACACCTTCAATTAGGGGTATGATTAATACTGTAAATCATCTTGTGAAATATGAAGAAATTGATGGAGAATAAAATGCTGAAGCTGAACGAAATAAAACCTGTAACAGGCTGCAGGAAAAATGCAAAAAGAATCGGTCGGGGACAGGGAAGTGGAACGGGTACTACTGCTGGCAAAGGTAATAATGGTTATAAAGCACGTAAAGGTGCTTCTGGAAAAGATTATTTTGAAGGTGGTCAGACTCCCCTTACACGGAGATTACCAAAAAGGGGTTTTTATAATCCATTTAAAAAAGAGTTTCAGATAGTAAATGTTGGTAATCTTGAAAAACTGGATAATGAAGGTGAGATTAATATCGAAACACTTCATGATCTTGGACTTATTCATGAAATTGATAGGCCGGTTAAGGTTCTGGGTGACGGTGAAATTACAAAACCAATTACAATAAAGGCTCACTCATTTTCCAAGACAGCCAGAGAAAAGATAGAAAAAGCTAAAGGGAAAGCAGAGGTAATAGGTCGTGCTTGAAACTTTCAAGAATATTTTTAGAATTCCGGAGTTAAGGAAGCGTATATTGTTTACGCTTCTAATGGTCTTCTTTTATAGACTGGGTGGACATGTACCTACACCGGGTATTGATCCGCGAGTATTGGCAGATTTTTTTGCTCAATCTCAGAATTCTTTATTTGGTCTTTATGATATGTTTGTAGGGGGGGCATTCAAAAGAGTAACAGTATTTGCTTTAGGTATTATGCCCTATATCAGTGCTTCAATTATAATACAGCTATTGGGAACAGTTTTTCCCTATTTTCATAAACTTCAGCGTGAAGGTGGAGAGGGGAGAAAAAAGATTACTCAGTATACAAGATATGGTACAGTCTTATTATCCCTGATACAGGCGATTGGGATCAGTATTTTTTTACAGAGTATAACATCTCCAATAACAGGCATACATGCTGTTAATTCAAGCTTAATGGGAATAAAATTTACACTGTTGACAGCACTGAGTCTTACAACAGGTACAATGATTATTATGTGGCTTGGAGAGCAGATTACTAACAGGGGCATTGGAAATGGAATTTCATTGATAATTTTTATTGGGATAGTTGCCGGTTTACCGAATGCAGTTATTGCTGAAACTCAACAGATTATTGCAGGTACAAGGCATCCGTTCATGGAGTTACTCATTCTTGCAATCATTATTGGGATGACTGCGTTTATTGTTATGATGACCCAGGCGATGAGAAGGATTCCAATTCAGACGCCAAAAAAGGTAGTGGGAACCAAGATGTATGCGGGCCAAAATACTGTATTACCATTAAGATTAAATATGGCAGGGGTAATACCGATAATCTTTGCGTCATCACTTATGACATTTCCTGGAATGATAAAAAGTTTCTTTCCTGAATCTGTAATTATGGAAGATATTACAAGATTGTTTGCTCCGGGTGGATTTTTATATTCGATTATATATGGATTATTAATAATATTCTTTACATATTTTTATACAGCAGTTATTTTTAACCCACTTGATATTGCTGACAACTTGAAAAGATCCGGTGGTTTTATTCCAGGTATAAGGCCAGGAAAGAAAACGGCTGAATTTCTGGATAATGTATTAAGTCGTATTACTCTTCCAGGATCTGTTTTCTTGGCATTTATCGCAATAATTCCATTCCTTTTAATGGGCAGCATGAAAATAAATTTTTATTTTGGTGGAACAAGTGTACTGATTGTAGTTGGAGTTGCTCTAGATACATTGCAGCAACTGGAATCTCATCTTCAGATGAGAAATTATGAAGGATTTATGAAGAAAGGGAGATTACGAGGCAGGCGGCACTAGCTTGTTAGATATTATATTATGGCAAAACATGATTCGATACAGGTGGAAGGTAAAATTACAGAAACTTTGCCGAATGCTACATTCAAAGTGATGCTTGAAAATAAACATGAAATTTTGGCACATATTTCCGGAAAGATGCGAATGAATTATATTCGGATTCTTCCTGGGGATAAAGTTCTGGTAGAATTATCTCCCTATGATTTGAATAGAGGAAGAATCGTATACAGATATAAATAGGAGTGTGCAAATTGAAAGTTCGGGCTTCAGTAAAAAGAATTTGTAAAGATTGCAAAATAATAAAACGAAAAGGTGTAGTCAGAGTGATTTGCGCCAAGAGTCCCAAGCATAAACAGCGTCAGGGATAAAGTAATCTGTAAAAATATTTTGAGTGTGATTATGAATAAGAGTATGTATGAACATTAGGATTTCTTATAAGGGGGTCGCAAAGTGGCTCGTGTAGCGGGAGTAGACATTCCGAATAATAAGCGTAGTTTAATAGCGCTGACATATGTTTTCGGTATAGGTGAGTCGTCGGCGCAAAAGATTCTGGAAAAAGCTGGAATTGATGGAAACAGAAAGATAAAGGATCTTTCTGAAGAAGAGTTGGACAGGATCAGAAGAATAGTTGATAGTGAATATCAGACTGAAGGTAATTTGCGTGGTTCAGTAAGGATGAATATAAAGCGGTTAATGGATGTTGGATGTTACAGGGGATTACGGCATCGCCGTGGATTACCTGCTAACGGACAGCGTACAAGAACAAACGCGCGTACCCGGAAAGGACCTCGCCGTACTATTGCGAACAAGAAAAGGGCTCCAACAAAGGGCTGATTATAACCAGGAGAAGTTCTAGTCATGAATAAAGATAGCGGTACAAAAAAACTGAAGAAGAAGGCATCTGCCGAGGGTGTTGCACACATCAGAGCGACATTTAATAATACAATTGTGAATATAACAGATGCAAAAGGCAATGTGATCGTATGGAATACACCTGGAAAATCAGGTTTTAAAGGATCCAGAAAAAGCACTCCATTTGCTGCTGGAATTGCAGCTGAGGTTGTAGGTAAAATGGCTTTTGATGCTGGAGTTCGTAAGATAGAAGTGCACTTGAGAGGAGCCGGGAATGGAAGAGAAGGTGCTATCAGGGCGCTCGCTGCAGCAGGATTACGAATTGTTGCTATTAAAGATTTTACTGCGGTTCCACATAATGGGTGCAGACCGCCAAAAAGAAGAAGAGTATAGATATAAATTATTGTAAAGTAATTAGCATTAAAAGATAAGTAGATATAGGAGAAGTACGACATGGCGCTTTATCATGGCCCTCGGTGTAGACAGTGTCGCAGGGAAGGCATGAAGTTAATGTTAAAGGGAGAACGATGCAAGTCGGAGAATTGTGCTATTGAGCGAAGGCCGTTTCCTCCAGGTATGAGAGTTTCAAAACGTAGACGCTCATCAACTGAGTATAATCTGCAGTTGCGTGAAAAACAGAAAATACGGCGTATTTATGGTGTTTTGGAAAAACAGTTTGAAAGGTATTTTACTATATCTTCAAAATCATCCGGAGTTACAGGTGATCGGTTATTACAATTACTTGAGATGAGATTGGATAATATCGTATATCGTCTGGGATTTGCTCCATCTCGTTCCAGTGCTCGACAGCTCGTTTTGCATAATCATTTCAGAGTAAATGGTAAGAAGGTTAACATACCATCTTATCAGTTGAAAGAAGGGGATCTGGTACAGGTAAGGGAAAAAAGCAAAAACTTGGAAAATATTCACAACTCATTGAAATCCTTACGCGATACGCCAGAATGGCTTTCAATAGATAAAGTGAAGCTTGAAGGATCAGCGATTCGTGTACCGGAAAGAAACGAGATTCCGGTTAATGTCCAGGAACAACTCGTGGTCGAACTTTACTCCAGATAAAAGGGAGAATGGAAACGAAATGAAATGGAAAAGCTTGCTGATGCCCAAAGGCATCCAGATTGAAAATCCAGACAATATTCCGAATTATGGAAAAGTTATTGTCGAACCGCTTGAGAGAGGATGGGGACATACTGTTGGAAATGCTCTCAGAAGAGTTCTGTTATCGGCACTTCAGGGAGCTGCGGTAAATTCTATTCGAATTGATGGTGTAATGCATGAATACTCTACTATTGAGGGCGTGGTTGAAGATGTAACTGATATTATTCTTAATATTAAACAGTTACGTTTAAAACTGATTGCCGACCATGATACTACACTAAGACTTGAAGTTAGTGGGGAAGGGGAGGTAAAGGCATCTGATATAGAAAAGAATCCAGATGTCGTTATTCTTAACCCGGATCTACATATTGCAACTATCAATTCCCATGCCAAACTGAAAATCGAAATGAGAGTATCGGATGGAAGAGGGTATGTACCTGCTGAATTGAACCGGCGGGAGGAAGATCCTGTTGGAACAATTCCGATAGATTCAATTTACTCTCCTATTAAAAAAGTAAATTATGTTGTAGAGAACACCCGTGTCGGCCAACGTACCGATATGGACAGAATTATTTTTGACATATGGACTGATGGAAGTTTAACTGTTGAAGATGCACTGGGATATGCTGCAAAACTTCTATATGATAATTTGGAAGTTTTTATAAATATTGAAGGTGAGTTTGAGCCGGTTCAGGAAACGGTAAGAGATGAAAAAACTGAAAGACTTCGTCAACTACTGAAAATGAGAGTGGATGAACTGGAATTATCTGTAAGATCAAATAATTGTCTACGTGCAGCAAACATTCATACATTAGCAGATCTGGTCAGAAATCAGGAATCAGATATGCTGAAATATAAAAATTTTGGACGTAAATCATTAATTGAACTTAATCAGGTTCTTACAAATCTTGGTTTGACATTCGGTATGGATGTAGACAATATTATGGGAGCTGGTCAGGAAGTATCCTGAATAGAATAACATAAATAATAGTAATAAGTATCAAAGATCAATAGAAGGTAAAAACGATGCGCCATCTGGTATCTGGACGGAAATTAAACAGAACTGCCAGTCATCGGAGAGCCATGCTTTCAAATTTGGCTGTTTCGATTCTGGATAAAGAAAGGGTGACGACTACTCTGGCAAAAGCCAAAGAAGTTCGTAGTGTTGTGGAGCGTCTTATTACCTACGGGAAAAAAGGTGATCTAAATTCGATTAGAATAGCTGCCCGAAGGATAAATGATAAGACTGTACTTAAAAAACTGTTTGATGATATTGCTCAAGGATATAAGGAGCGTGAAGGTGGATACACCAGAATCATCAAAATCAATAATCGAAAGGGAGACAATGCCCAAATGTCGATTATTGAACTGGTTGGAAGAGGAACCAGTGATGCTGTTCGGAAAAGGAAAAAGAAAGAAAAGGCTAAAAAAACTCAAACACAGGTAAATGAGAAAAAAGAAGTTACCGATGAGGTCGGAAAAGAAATTTCGGAAGCATCATCAGATTCTGAAAAATAAAAATGATAATTAAATGAAATAGCCGACCACGAAAGCATATTTCGTGATCGGCTATTTTTGTATTAATTTTCCTGAAAGGACTGTTTATGGCTGTTAGTTACAAAGAATTAGGATTTGTAAATACCCGTGAAATGTTCAAAAAAGCATTTGAAGGTGGGTATGCCATACCTGCGTATAATTTTAATAATATGGAGCAGATTCAATCAATTGTTACCGCTTGTGGTAAATCAAAATCTCCGGTGATAATGCAGGTTTCCAGTGGTGCGCGAAAATATGCTAATCCAATTTTACTGAGATATATGGCACAGGGTGCTGTTGAAATGGTACGTGATGCCGGATTTAGCATACCAATTGCTCTTCATCTGGATCATGGCGATACATATGAATTGTGTGTATCATGTATTGAAAGTGGCTTTTCGTCTGTGATGATTGATGGATCTCATCATTCTTACGAAAAAAATGTTGAGTTAACTGCTAAAGTCGTGGAATATGCTCATAAACATGATGTAACAGTTGAAGGTGAACTTGGTGTACTCGCTGGTATTGAAGATGATGTACAGGCAGCAAAATCTATTTACACACAACCTGAACAGGTTGAGGATTTTGTAAAAAAAACCGGCGTTGATTCTTTGGCAATCTCCATTGGAACATCACATGGGGCTTATAAATTCAAACCGGAACAATGTACAAAGAATGAAAAGGGTGTTCTAGTTCCTCCACCACTCAGGTTTGATATCCTTGAGGAGATCGAAAAGAGGATACCGGGTTTCCCGATTGTTCTTCATGGTGCAAGTTCTGTTCTCCCTGAATATGTAGACATAATCAACAGTAATGGTGGAAAATTAAAAGCTGCAGTTGGTATACCTGCTGATCAGCTTCGTCGTGCAGCGAAATCAGCGGTTTGTAAGATAAATATCGACTCTGATGGTCGTCTGGTTATGACTGCTATGATAAGAAAAACATTTAATGAAAAACCGGAGGAGTTTGATCCTAGAAAATATCTTGGACCAGCACGTGAAGAGCTTATTAAAATGATGATTGATAAGAATGAAAATGTGCTTGGCAGTGCGGGTAATGCATAATTTAAACTTATTTATGTAAATTGGGAGACGCTTGAAATTGAGCGTCTCTTTTTTTATCCTGTGAAAAGACAATTAGTAGAAAATTGAGGATCACAAGTAAGATTTAATCCAAGTTTTCTCAGTCCGGCTTCATCACCAGGTGTGGGGATATGTGTGAGATGAACATCACACCCCCGAATTTCTTTAAGTTTCTCGATAGCAGATTGGGCAGCTGGATTTGTAGTACCACTGATACTTAATGCGATTAGTGTTTCTTCAAGATCAAGACTTAATCTTTTTCCTCTGAGAACTTCCTGTTTAAAATGGTTGAGAGATTCGATTATGCTTTTGGGAAGCAGGTCGAGAGTAGAGGGTATACCTGCAAGATGTTTGGCTGTATTAAGAATTAAAGCTGCTGCAGCGTGCATGGTCTGAGAATTATTTCCTGTTATAATTGTTTTATCTGGTAATTCCATTGCGGCGCCACAATAGATACCATCATTACCTTTTCTTTTACGACAAGCTGCTTCTGCCGCTTTTCTGGCAGGAAGAACAACCGGGCGATCTTGAGCTTTTGCTCCGACTTTGTTCATTATCAATTCAGCGCGTTCAACGGTTTCTTTGTCTGTCAGCCCCATTACATATTCACATGAATAACGGAAGTATCTTCTGATAATTTCCTGAACAGAGGCTTGGTGTACTGCCTGGTCATCAATAATTCCGAATCCGACTCTGTTAACTCCCATATCTGTAGGAGATTTATAGGTACACGGCTGACCAGTAATTTTTTCGATTATTCTTTTTAGCAGCGGAAATGCTTCCAGATCCCGGTTATAATTTACAGTTTCTATGTTATAGAATTCGAGATGATGATAGTCGATCATATTATAATCACGAAGGTCTGCTGTTGCAGATTCGTAAGCTACATTAACCGGGTGTTTAAGCGGGAGATTCCAGATCGGGAATGTTTCGAATTTTGCATACCCGGCTTTCACTCCTCGTTTACTCTCATGGTATAATTGAGATAGAGCAGTTGCAAGTTTTCCGCTGCCTGGTCCGGGGCCTGTAATAACAACTATTGGTTTGGTCGTTTCGATATACTGATTACTTCCGTATCCTTTATCACTTACAATTGTTTCTACATCGGTGGGGTAACCTTTTGTTGTTCTATGCGTATACACTTTTATATTTCTTCTGTTCAAGCGGTTTTTGAACTGAATTGCTGCTGGCTGGTTCTCAAATCGTGTAATTACAACTGCACAAATATCAATACCCCAATCTCTGAGGTCATCGATGAGTTTAAGAGCATCCGCATCATAAGAAATTCCAAAATCGGCACGCATTTTTTTCTGTTCAATATCTCCTGCATAAATGCACATGATTACATCAATTTTATCCTTAAGCTTCTGAAGAAGGCGCATTTTTGCATTGGGATCATAACCGGGCAGGACTCTTGAAGCATGATAGTCATAGAGGAGTTTACCGCCGAATTCAAGAAACAGTTTGTTGCCGAATAGTTTAATTCGTTCAAGAATCTCAGCGCTTTGTTCTGTAATATATTTGTCATTATCAAATCCAATACCGGTTAGCATCTTTTCGGTTCCCCTCTTTTTCCTTTAGTGGAAAATGCATGAATAATGTATCTTTGTATAGGTATTCAATTTTGATGTTTGCAATAATGTTTATTTTAATGTGGTTCCTGAGGTGTTGCATTAAAGATAACAGGTGCAAACCAACACTGAAAGTATTTCTTAATATATTTTTGTTCTATTTGATTTTGAATAAGGGTCAGGATTTCAAAATATCTAAACTGAATATAAATATTTATGTCTACTTTTGTATTTCTTTAAGTTACCTGAGTTCTGGTATTTTTAGAATGATACCTGAATTGAATGATTATTCTTCAGATTAATGCAAGTTATACGGGAATACAATGTTGAGAATATCACCGTTAAAACGGAAAATTTTTGCTGATTAATAATGCTTTTATCTCAGCGCCAGGAAAAATCACTTCCATCACCTGTCACGTGAATAAGTCCCAGTGGGGATATGATTGCTGATTAAGATAAAATATATGATTTTTATGAATAATTATTAATCTTCTGGACATATTATTCATCGCTAAGAGTTGTGTAAATTAGAACGAGTGTTCAGTTTTTATTTTTAACAAGCATGAAACAGAATATGAAACGAATCATTATTTCAATAATATTTATACCTCTTTTTATAATTATTATACTCTCAAGTTTACTGTTAATAGGTATTAAAAGCAGCTCTTTTCATCAGTTTGTAATATCTAAAGTAAATGAAACGATTCCAGGATCTCTAACTTTAGGAAGTTTAAATATATCCCTGACAGGTATGCGTTTTGAGATACGCAATATTGAATTGAGCGACCCGAAAGGGAAAAAAATTGCAGGCTTTAAACGGTTTTCAGTTGATGCTTCAGTTCTTGGCTTGTTAAAACGAAAAGTTATTGTAAAAAATGTAATTCTGGATAATCCATGGGTTGTACTTGAAACTGATTCCGTGGGTAATTTTACAATAGTAAGTGCTTTTTACCAGGGGCAGGAGCTGGCAAATGACACTGTTGAAAAGAAAGAAGACACAAT
Source organism: Chitinispirillaceae bacterium (assembly GCA_035306725.1). GTDB lineage: Bacteria > Fibrobacterota > Chitinivibrionia > Chitinivibrionales > Chitinispirillaceae > JAAYEB01. The sequence goes on from DATGNN010000206.1 coordinate 10,430, forward strand.
AACTGAATTGTTTCCATTTGAGATCAGAAAATTAAATGTAAATGATGCGAGTGCTTTTTTTAAGACTGAAAACGACAGTTTTAAAGTACGTGCAGACGGGTTATCCATATCAGCAAAAGGTAAAACAGATAGTTTATGGGCAGATGTTTCAGTTGCTCTCGACTCTGCATTAATAGAGCTTTCGGGTCGAGAAATCTGCTTACGAAACATTTCTTTAATGACCTGTATAAATAATCTGGAAATTGATACTGTTGATTTGAAATTAGATACAGACAACTCAACAGTTAAAGTAAGTGGAAAGGCCGGTTCTTTGAAAAATGATCCGGTTGTGAATATTGGTGCTGAATTAGAGCTGTCGCTTGCAGAAATTGATTCGGTTATTGGTTTAGGAAGAAAATTAGATGGCTCTTCGAACTTAAAAATGACAGTTTCAGGCAAAGTATCTAATCCGGATCTTCACCTTGAGATCACTTGTAATCAGGGAAAGGTATGGGGATATCACCTTGACAGTCTGTGCTTAAAATCACATCTTCAAGACAGAGTTCTCAGCTTTAAGCCGTTTCATCTGGGTGTTGGTGAGGGAAATGTTGATCTGGTTGGAGATTTTAATCTGGCTGGCATGTTTCCTGAAGGTTTTCTGGAAAATACAGGTTCCATACAAAAACTCAAATATAGGCTGGACATATTGGGAGAAGATGTCTCAATAGGTAAGCTGGTGCCTTCAATTGATGGTATTGCAGATATGTCTATAAATCTGGACGGAATGGGATTACATCCGGATTCACTTATTTCCTCTTTAGGTGTGAATTTTAACTTAAGAGAGTTTCGGTTTGATTCTTCATTTTTACCAATTAACAGTTCTGTTGCATGTACAGTTGAAGTATCGGATGGTAAAGTTGCTGTCCGAACTGTGGATGTAGGAGTAGGAGCAATGGATGAGACAGTGGGATTGCAATTAAACGGTATCTATGATATTTGTACAGAAAATATTAATGCAGATCTGGAACTGTCAGTTAAAAGTATTGATAACCTTCTAAAAACGGCAAAGTTAGATAGTGGAAATGGAGAACTGAAATTATCGGCTTTTGTAGAAGGTAAGTTGAGAGCCCCTGTTGTAAATGTTAATATGAATGCAGGTTGTCTGGAATTCGGGAAAACCAGTGTCGGAGATATCAGTCTGGTGATGAAACTTGACAGCAATGGTAATACACACTTGAATGAATTAATATTAACTAATGATAGCTCGCTTGTTGAAATCAGTGGTGTTGCCTCAGTTTTAAACAAAGGTGTGCCGATTCCATTAGATCAGATTGGTTTTAATGTTTCAGTATTATCTGATCGGTTATTTATAGATGATTTTATCGATTCTGTGCAGGGTAATATAAAAATTAATGCTGATATTAACGGGAATGTAAATGATTTGACAGGTGGAATAAAGGTTAATTTATCTGATCTGATTGCGGCAGGTCAGCATGTCCCTAAAGTTGATCTAATAACCCGATTGGAACATCATAAAGCCATAATTGAACCATTATTAATTGAGATTGGTCCTGAACAGGAAATTGGTGTAAATGGATGGGTTTCGTTAAAGGATTCGTTAGATTTGAGGCTTGAGGTTTCAAAGATAAATCTTGACGAGTTATCGCTGCTCGAAAATGTAAATTCGCTCAGTGGCATTTTTACAATGAATATTGACGCAGGAGGTACATATACAGATCCGATTGCAGATGGTTCTATTGTTATCAGTAATATTGTATCAGGAGAGAAGCCAATTGATGATATCAGTCTGAAATTGAAATTAATTGACAATAAATTAAAAGTTGCAGGTTTGGTTGGCGGAAACCTGGATGCTGGTTATGATCTGGGGACACGGGACTTTTTTGCCAAATTGCTTTTAGATAATCTTCAGTTAGAACCATATCTTGCTTTATCAGGCCAGGATCTGGAAGGTGCAATAACTGCTTCATTGCAGGTTGCAGGCAATATTGATACGCTGGAAAGGATATCTGGTGAACTGGATTTATCCAGTTTAGTTTTGTACTATAAAGAATTTAATGTACTTGAGACTTATGATTTAAGCGCCAGATTTAACAATAAAAGGTATGTTGTTTCTGATTTTGGTATGAAACTGGCAGAAAAAGGTCAGATTAACGGACGAGCAAGCGGTTTTGTTGACGGTACGCATGATGTGGTTGTTAATGGAATAGTACCTCTGGATATTTTGAGACAATTTTCTTCAGATTTGTCTGATGTAGAGGGCAGAGTTTTGATTGATGTTGTATTCAGGGGAAAACCTGAAAAATCGGATTTAATGGCTGATTTAAGGTTAGAAAATGTTGGTATGACATTACCAGGAATATCACAGCGGCTTAATTCAATCAACGGGCGAATCCATGGCGATCAGAAAGGTATTCGAATCGAACGTATCGCAGGTAAGCTTGATGAAGGAGACATAAGCTTGAATGGTGAATTGAAACTGGACAAACTTGAACCGGCTGATCTGACGGCTGAAATTACTTTGAATAAATTACCCGTAAATGTTCCTGAAATGCTTGACGTTATGTTTGATGCGAAACTGAGGATTGCAGGAAATCCTGATACCACAAGTATTCAAGGGGATATCGTATTATTAGACGGATTATATTATCAGGATATTGATATAAATCCTTTTTCCGGAATGGGCCAGCGGAAAAGAAAAGAACCAGTGCGGCAAGAAGAAATTAGCATACCATATCTGAAAAACATGAAAATTGATGTTGGCATTCAGGCTCGATCACCTTTTCGCGTTGATAACAATATAGCCCAGCTTACTATTTCACCGGATCTTCATCTAATGGGTACGGTCCAGGCACCAACGCTTAACGGACGTGCAAATGTCGATAGTGGAAGTATAACCTATCTCAAGAGGGTTTTTACGGTAGAACGGGGTGTTATTGATTTTGTAAATCCTTATGCAATAGAGCCGCAAGTTGATATTATGGGCAAAATACCAATTCAGGATCGCATAATTTCCATAATCGTATCAGGGTCGCCTGATAATATGGTTTTTAAATTGGAATGTGATGATCCTGGGCTTGAAGATCAGGATATCATATCTCTTCTAGTTCTTGGGATGACAACATATGAATTGCAAAATGATTTTCAGTCGGGCTTAAGTTCAGGAGAATCTAATCAGCAGATGCTGGCGGCCCTGGTTGCATCAACATTTGGAGAGGATATCAGGAATGTAACAGGTCTTGATGTGCTGGAGGTTGAAACCGGTGATGATGACAATGATAATTCAGACCGAATTGCTGTTACCGTTGGCAAGCAACTTACGAGACGTCTGGGTACAAAGTATACTGTTGAAACCGAAAGTGGTGAAGTATTGCAGCGTGCAACAGCTGAATACCGTATTTTACAAAATTTATTTTTGGCTGGATTTCAGGATACAAAGGGTGTTTTTGGTGGTGAACTTCGATTTACATGGCAGAAACGGTAGTATGGAAAATAAAATAAAAAGGAATCTGTGGCTTTTACTGATGCTTCTCTGGTATGTAAATGTCAATGCGCAAATACAAGAAATTGAGAGTGTATCAGTGCATATAGACGAACAACCACATAATATTCAGCAATTATACGAAACGGCCCGAAAGCTGATTGTTATTGAAGAAAACAAAGTATTGGATACTGTTTTATTACAACAGTCGCTTGATGCACTCAGGATGTGCAGTTTTTTTGAGAGGGCTGATGTGGATATTTCTGACGGGAATGTAGTTTTTTCACTTGTTCCGGCAAAGTATATACGGGATATTCGTATCAGACGAGAAATTCCGCTGTTTGAAGATGATGTTATAAATGCTATGAGTATATATCCTGGTGATGTGTTTTATGACGGGATGTTGTCAGGCCAGGATTCTTTAATAACTTCATTGTATGAAAAAGAAGGTTTTATATCACCAGAAGTAAAGGTCGAATCTATAAAACACCGGAAAAGTTGTGATCAGGTTGTATATGTTTCCGTTCGGGCAGGAAAATATTATAGAATGAAAAACCTCGAAATTATTGGCAACAAAGCTTTTTCTGATTTTAAGCTGAAAAGCAGAATGAAAACATGGTCATCTTCAATGGTACCAGGGAGTGCAGGTAGATTTGTCAAAGCTGTTTTAAGGGAAGACATTAACAATCTTGTAGAGTTTTACAGATCCAAAAGGTTTGCAGATATAGAAATAAAAGATTCTGTTATCACTGATTCTTCAGATCACTCTGTTCATGTAATACTGACTATAAAGGAGGGAATGCGCTACAAAACAAGTTTTTCAAAGCGAAGTGAGCGAGGGTATCGTAAAGCAGCTTTGCGTAAAGATATTTCTATTTGCAAAACAGGCAATAAAAATAATATGGGGATTAGAAGGTCGGTTAAAGCGATACAGAAACGATTGGAAATGGGTGGGTACCTGGATGCTCATGTTGAAACCGATGAAAAAGAATTGGTAAAAAGAAAATATACCGAAAAACAGGTGCATTTTTCTGTAAAGAGTGGAAAACGTACTACTGTGTCATCAATAAATGTAAACGGATTGAATGGGTTAGACAAAAAACTTGTTCTTGGTCAAATGCTTCATGTAGATAGAGGCAGCAGAAAAAAACGAGCATATAATCCGGATAAACTAAAAGAGGACGTGTTTGCTGTTCAGATGTTATATCGTTCGCATGGATTTCTCAATGCGTCTATATCAGAAAATGTTGAAAAAGACAGCAGCTCGGCAGATATTTTCATTGAGGTTGATGAAGGGAAGCAGACAAGGGTCGGAGAAGTTGTTATTGATACTGCAGAATTCGATAATGTTAATACAAACAGTATAATTTCTGTAAATAAAGGCGATGTTTTCAACAACTCTAAAATCAATCAAATCGCCAGAGAGCTCCAAGTGATAATCGCAGAAAAGGGATATCCCCATGCAGAAATAATTCCGGAAATCGCAATTAATAATGACAGTACAGTTGCAGATGTCGAATTTAAAATTAATAAAGGGCCCTTTATTTCAATGGGTGAAGTCAATTTTACAGGGGCATTCAGAACACGTGATAAAGTTTTGCATAGAGAAATGAAGACCTCACCAGGAGAACCCCTTTCATTGAAAAAAATAATTGATAGTCAGAAAAATCTAAGGGACCTTGGTTTGTTTAATTCAGTTCGATTTAGAACAATAGGATTACGGGAAAGATGGGACACAGTTCACGTATTTGTTGAGGTTTCGGAAAAACCTCCATTCTTTGGTGAAGCAGCAGGTGGTTATTTGTCTGATAAGGGACCGTTTCTAAATGCAAAAGTTGGTGATCGAAACTTGTTCGGTCTTAACAAAGAGGCATGGGTAGGAGCAGAACTCAGCCAGGTTGGTGGACGGGGTGAATTTGGTTTGCTTGAACCGCGGTTATTCGGATATAATTATAGTGCTTTGTTTAATCTGTTTGGTGAAAAAAAATCAGAATTAAACCAGGACTGGAGTACTACATCGTATGGCTTTTCTGTTGGTTTGACATCAACAAAAGGGAAACATCTGATATATGGCCTGACAACCGGTTATGAGCGTCGCCGTCTTTATTTTGACAATGGAGTTTCAAAAGATATAGATGATGAAACTTTCAATGATGAACGTCCTCGTAACAGGGTAGTTGTTACGCCATCACTTTCTTATGATCGCAGAGATTCTTTTACAAGACCCAAAAAAGGGATATATCTGGGTACCAATGTTGATATATCCAAAAGTGTCAAAGCTGAACTGGATAATTTTATTAAAATGCAGATTGAGACAAGAGGATTTTTTAGCCCATTCACTGCTTTAACTTTTGCAAGTGTTGTCAGATGTGGTTGTTTGTACCCTTATGGCGGTGCATCAAATGTGCCTGCTGATCAGCGATTCTATCTGGGCGGAACGCGAAATGTACGTGGCTTTAAGGAAAACCTGCTTGATTCCAGTGGGGGTACAGTAACGTTGTCTGCAACTGTTGAAGCAAGAATTACTGTTGGATATAATATCGAGATTGCAGTTTTTACCGATATGGGGCGGCTCGAAAATGATTTCACGTCATTTTCACCTGATCAATTCCGTTTCTCTGCAGGAACCGGGTTACGATATATAACTCCAATTGGCCCTATTGGAATATTGTATGGATGGAAACTTGATCCTCAACCAGATGAAGACAAAGGGGCCTTTCATTTCTCTATTGGATACACCTTTTAATTCTATCTTTAAGGCATAAATCAGCAGTTCAGGTTAAAGTTTATTGCGATTGAGAACATATTTAAACGCATTATAAGTGAATGTTCTCATAGAGAATAAAATCACAAATTTCTCAATAAAATAATTCTTATTGCCATGGCGTTCTGCGAAGAAAAAGAACCGTCATCGAGGTACCTTTTGATTCTTAGAAACTGGATATTTTTTAAAAATGGCATAAATATTGCCTTATGATTACACAATTCATTTTACCTGCAGCAGGTGAAATGAAAACATTGACATGAGGGTGTTGACGGGAACAGGTATTCTTTAGAAGTAATAAACGATTAACAGGAGATGATATGAACAGGGCTATTGTAAAGAATGGAGATTTAATACAAATTGATTATACTGTGCGGCTTGAAGATGGTACGGTTATGGGATCAACTCTTGATAATGAGCCAGTAGAGACTGTAGTTGGTAATGGCGATTTGATTCCAGGATTGGAAAAAGCAGTTGTTGGAATAGCTCGTGGAGACTCAAAAAGTGTAAAACTGGTTTGTGATGAGGCTTATGGACCACGCCTTGATGAAATGGTGCAGGAAGTTGACCGGTGCAAGTTTCCTGAAGGGTTCAAACCGGTTGTTGGTCAAAAACTAGAGCTCGCCGGAGATGATGACTCATTATTTGCCACAATAATTGAAATTTCTGAAGAAAAAATAAAAATTGATGCTAACCATTTATTGGCTGGAAAAGATATTATAGTCGATTTCAGAATTGTTGATGTAAATAAAAGCAGTGATTGTTCCTGACAAGAATGCATTAAGATAAAAATGACTTGTATCTGATTGTGTCATTCTATTGTGGAAAATCATTACACTTGTCCGAAGGTTCGCTTGTAAACAGGTGAACCGGATTTTGATCCATGGAGCCAAACTGTTAAAAGTCGGGATTTGAATCCGTAACGATTATGTCATAACTGTTTGTACCATATATTCATATCTTCCAGAGAACCACAAATGTTAGTGTTCTTTATTAGAGATCCGCTAAAGAGATAGTTTCGTTGTTTAAAAATTTTGTTCATTCCATACGAAGCACTTCTGGCTATTGTAAATGCAGTTTTAATACCTTTTTTTTGCATTTCTTCATCCATTCTGGATAAAAGGTGCAGTCCGCAATGGTTGCCACGTGCACAGGGGCGTGTTGCAAAATCGGTCATTTCTGCAGAAAAAGATGAAGAATCTGTATCTGCCGACGAGAGGGCAACGAGTTGATTATTGTTATCCCTTATGCCATAATAAAAAACACCAGATTCCATTGTTGATTTAATAAATACCGGATCATGTATTGGAAACGGGTAAGTAGGAAATACCTCTTTATAGATATGTGTCATTTCGATTATGTCGTCAAAAGAACATTCGAAAGATTTCCATCCTGAAGGTAATTGAGGAGACCGGGCTTCTGTTTGCCATGTTTCTGACTGTTTAATTATTTCTGAGAGAAGAGAATAATTTGCATATTCCTTACGTTTCTTATTTCTGAACAGAGACATGAATAATACAGGAGAACCGGAATTGTAAAAATCAGGGATTGAAGCTTCTTGTTCAAATCCTGCCTGAATAAAACCATCTTTGGCCGAAGGATGTATTTTTGCGAAAACTTTTGAGTAATCGTACTTTTCAGCAAGTTCTCTGATTTCATTAATAATGAACGGGTAATCAGAAAGATGTAATTTAATAAGATAAACACGATCATTGTATGTACCGTGTTGAACTGTAGATTGACCTATGGTTATTACAGAATCCGGTTTTTGCATAAGGCAAAACCCTTTCTCTATGTTAATCATATTCATGAAAACTGTTTGGATTATTGTTTTTTATGTACAAGAACCTGAGCACGCATAACACTATTATGAACATTTATACCAATTTTGGTTTTTCAAAAACAGCATGAAATAAAAGAGATAAAATCATTGTTATAAAACTGATTTTATCTCTTTTATTTTTCTATTCTTCATCTGAATCGTCATTTTCTCTGCGTTTAACTCTTTCATTATCACTAGGTGTTAATGTTATAGTATCGTCAAAATCGCTAAGAAGCTTGAAAACGCCTTCGCTTTTATATTCACTGCCTTCTTTAAGCCTTAGTTGTAATGAACAGGCATCACAATTTCTATCACATGTTGGTGAAATATATGAATCTGGTTCTGCATAAGTAGTAATCACTCCTTCATAGTTTCTTAATACAACTTTATTAGTCGAAAGAGAGATCAGATAGTTAGGCATTACTGGAATCTTTCCACCACCTCCGGGTGCATCTATCACATATGTAGGTATTGCAAACCCGCTGGTATGTCCCCTTAGACTTTCAATAATTTCAACACCTTTTCCAATAGGTGTACGGAAATGAGACAGACCTTCCGAAAGATCACACTGAAACAGATAATATGGGCGCACTCTGTTTTTTACAAGCAGATGAACAAGACGTTTTATAATACGTGGACAATCGTTTATTCCTGAAAGCAGAACAGATTGATTTCCTAATGGTATTCCAGCGTCAGCCAGTTTGCTCAGGGCGGCTTTTGATGATGAGGTAATTTCCTGTGGGTGATTGAAATGGGTATTAATCCATAAGGGGTGATATTTTTTCAAAATTCTAACAAGATTATCAGTAATCCGGTATGGAAGTACAACCGGGGTTCTTGTCCCGATTCTGATCACCTCAACATGTGGTATTTCACGAATCCTCGAAAGAATCCAGTCCAGATATTCATCAGAGAGCAAAAACGGATCACCTCCGGATAAAAGAACATCGCGAACATTTGAATTTGAACGGATGTAATTTACCCCTTCTTCAATAGATTGCCGATCCGGTATTGAATCAATATCACCGACTTTCCTTTTTCTTGTGCAGTGACGGCAATACATTGAACATGTGTTACTTATATGGAAAAGCACACGATCTGGATATCGGTGGGTGATTCCTTTAACCGGACTGTCATGGTCTTCAGAAAGGGGGTCTCGCATATCATTGGAATCAATATTTAATTCATGCACAGACGGAAAGGATTGCAGAAAAACCGGATCAGTACTGTAATTTTCTGTATCTATAAGTGATAAATAGTATGGAGTTATTGAAAGAGGAAAAATTTCAACAACTTTGGAAAGTCGAATTTTTTCATCACTTGAAAGAATTATTCCTGTAAGACGCTCAAACTGATCTATCTTTCGGATCGCATGGCGCATTTGCCATTTCCAGTCTTTCCATGAGTTTTCATTTCCTGTTCCGATATTGTTGTATATCTCCTGCTGACGTTGTTTTAGATCTTCAACATATAAATCAGACCTGACTTCATCTGGTGTAACATTCATAAATACCTCTTTCATTTATAATTATATTATCGATCTTATATAGAAAAATTCAGGGCTGCTTCTTTAGGATCCGGTTTTAAACCTGCAAAAAAAGATGTTTCGGCCAAAACCAACAGTTTGAAAGCAGAAATTTCTGAGAAAAAATGACTAATACCGAAGAAATCGCTAACAGATTAAAATTAAAACTAAATGAAATATACCGATAGGGTTTTTAATGAATTCGATTAAGGTTTCAAAGTATTAATAATATATGGTAATGAGTCACTTATGCGATTTTTTTTAGTTTCGACCCATCATATTTCATGTTTAATAACCGAATCTCAATTACAAATTCATTAAAATACATGTACCATAATATCTATACAGTTCTGTCTGACAGGTACGTGTTTTTGCAAATTGTTTAATTTTTCTATTTAGGAATATAATAATTGTAACACCATTTATGTAATTAATCTACCAAAAAATTGTTAAACATTTTAACATCTTAATGTAAGATGCGTATTGCCTGAGATGAATAAAACAAGTATATTTTTATATATGCGTAATATGTTGAATCCTGAAAAACCCTTTTTTACAATTGGTGCTGTAGCTCAGTATATTGGAATCAAGCCCCGTATGCTTCGATTTTATGAAGAAAAGGGAGTGATCAAGCCTTCACGTACAATAGGAAACCGGCGACTCTATTCTCTTAATGATATTGATGTTCTTTCTTATATTCATTATCTTACTTGTGTAAAGAGAGTGAATTTAGCTGGGGTTTTGGAGATTCAAAGAATTCTTGATAAACTGGATCTGGAAACCCGAAAGAGTTTCATTGATGAGATTGGACAAAAAATCGACAGGCTGTCAAAAGAGGAAAAACAAGCCTATTCTGTTTCTAATGAAAAAATAGAGCAGGAAATTATTGATAATGCTCAGAAACTATCATGTGATTCATTAAAGGATCTTTCTCCCACCTGATATGTTAAAATTTTAATAGTTTAGATGTTTCCAAAGAACAGTTTCCAGTTCTTTTTGTGATATGGTTTTCTGATAGCATCTACAAATCCGTATTTCAGAGGATTGGCGATGATCGGATCTTCTGAAAATCCGCTTGTTGCAACAGCTTTAAGATCAGGGAATTGGTTTTTAAGTTTTTGCAATGTTTGGAATCCACCAATGTCACGTGGGACTGTAAGATCAAGGATGAGAATTAAATACATGGCGGTGATTCAGATATTATATTTTTAAAAGATCTTTTTCGAATTGATTCTCCAGAGAAGCAAACTTACTGTTACTTCTTCAGGGTGACTTTTAACAACGAGGTGAAACGTAGTGCATGGCTTCGAAGATTTAATTATTGGTAAACAGTTTTCACTATGTAACGGAACGGTACTTGTGGGGTTTTCGAGGTGGACGGATGGTGGGGAGGCGTCAAACGGCTCCATTCACTACCTGATCGAGTTTTTTAAAGCCACCCAATCAAATCTTCAGGTTTTTATAAAGCAATGACATCGCCTCTTGTTTCTATTCTTGTTCTCAACTGGAATGGCGAGCGCTTTCTTAAGCCATGTATTGCCTCCTTACTTAAAACCCAGTACAGGAATTTTGAAATTATCATTATTGATAATGCTTCAACCGATTCATCCGTGGAGATTATTAAATCCTTTTTAAAGCCCGTCAAATATGTTTTAAACAGTAAGAATCTCGGTTTTGCAGAGGGAATGAATTCCGGATTTAAAGCAGCAACCGGCAAGTATATCGTTACTTTGAATAATGATATAACGGTGGAACCTTCTTGGCTTAATCGGCCGATTGAAGTTTTTGAGAATAACAGCAGGATCGGTGTCGTCTGCTGCAGACAAATGCAGAGTTTGAAACCAGACGTCATTGATGGTCTTTATCATCAAATCAATTCAGACCTGTCTATAACTCCGGTCGGCGCCGGTGAGCTGTTCAACCCTCTAAATCCAGCGCATGCCAGAGAAGGATTTATCCTGAGTGCAAATGGAGGCTCATCTATTATACGGAAACAACTTATTGAGCAGACGGGTGGTTTTGATGAGACCTTTTTTGCCTATCTGGAAGAGGTTGATTTATGTTTCAGAGCCTTTTTAAAAGGCTGGAAAATGTATTATTGCCCTTCATCGGTTGTTTACCACCTCGGAAGTGC
>DATGNN010000207.1:0-6958 GCA_035306725.1 Chitinispirillaceae bacterium
TTAATCACTGGATAACTCATGTTCTGAAAGTTAATAAAATTAGTATTGCAGGTAATTGGAATCAATGTGAATAATAATTACTTTGTTTCGGAATTATTGTTTTGTGAATCGATTTGTGTCTGGACGCATTCAACAATATTCCTGACCTGTAATTTGTCCAGAGATATTTTTGCCTGGGCAGTCCATTTGGGCTTGTAAGTTACCTCAGCACCGGCATCTCCAATTTCATGTTTGATGCATGCTTCAAGAAATTTTTTGCTTTTTGGGGACTTTTTAACATATTTAATCAATTGGTTGACGAGTCTGTTTATGGCTTCCTGGGTAGCAGTTTGAACAGCCAGATCCAGTGCTGGTTTTGTTGCAGAGCCATTTGCGAAAACTGAAGGCAGGTCTTTTTTTGATGGTTTAACAGGCGGTTTTTTATCTGTAAAAGTCCAGGTGTTGTCGGTTTTTAACCAGATAGTACGTCCGTCATCTATTGTGATATACTTATCTTCCTCATCACCTTCAGTAATTGTGAATTTTGTATATCCCCATGTGCTGTCGGGATGTAAAACCACATCTTCTCCATCATCCAAGGTTAATATCATATCGTTGGCAATGATGGTTGAAAAGGAAAGAACGATTATTATAACAACGCTGAACATTTTGAATTTGAAATTCATTGATGTCTCCTTTGAAGAAAAAAAACAGAACATTTTTAATATAAGAAATATTCATCATTAAAACGAAAATCTTTTTTGTGTCAGTAACATGCAGCAAAAACAGGTAATTGTGATTAAGAGCATTTTGAGAGCAATATAGAGCAGTCTTGAGATATGAATGATATTTATGTATAATAATGGCTTTGGTCTGGTTAAGATGGCGATTCGTGAAAACCATTTTAGTGCTGGTATGTTGATATCTGTTTTTAAAATTGGTTGTGAAATGATTTGAAGTCGGGTTCAGGTGATAAAGCAGTAATTTTCCCGAAACTGATTACAGATAATTTATTAATTAAAGTACGTAAATTCTTAAACGATGGAAATAATAGTTTTTCGTGTTATAATAATTGATATTTTAAATTGATCAATAAATGGATTTGGATTTTAAATGCTTGTAACATCAATAATTATCGCATCTCATCGTGTTGATTATATATCAGGAGTGTTGATTCCTCTTTGCGAAGCAGCTCCTGGAACAGGATTATATGAGATTATAGTGGTAACAGATTACCCAAATGGCCAGTTTCAGATAAAATACCCCATGGTTAAATGGTTTTATACTAATAATAAAAGCATAAGTGTAAAAAGAAATATCGGAATTAAACAGGCCAGAGGCGAATTAATTGCTTTCATCGATGATGATTGTATACCTGACCTGCAATGGGTTAATGAAGGTACGACATATTTGAGAATACACAGGGATTGTGCAGGAGTTGAAGGATTTACATCAATAGAAAAAAGCAGTCAAATTTCGCCCAGTAATATTAATTATAAAAGACTCGAAAAACCAGGATTCAGAACTAATAATATTTTTTACAAAAAAACTATAATTGAGGAAATTGGCGGGTTTGATGAAAGGTTTTCGGTACAAAGAGAGGATATGGATCTTGCTTTTAGAATATTAAAAAAAGGATTCAAAATAGATTATAGTACTGCAATTAGAGTGGTACATCGCTTAAGAAAAGGTGAATGGTATGATCATTTAAAAAGCTGCTGGAACAGGAGGTTTGATCCATTGCTTTATCGTAAGCACAGGAAATTATACAGAAAATATGTTAGTTCGCCGTTCCCGCCCAGTCTGCTGTTATTGTTTATCGGATATATTTTGATAATTCTGACCTGGGATTATCCTGTTCTTTTCAAATGCACTGTTTTTTCAAGCATGTCTGTATTGTCTGGATCTGTCATTAAACGTGTCAGTAAAGCGAGAAAGAGGATTGTTTTGATTTTAAGAGAGGTCTTGATCTTGCTGATAGCTCCGATCGTACTTTTTGTTGCGCTGTTTTATGGAAATATCAGATATCGATCGTTTCTTTTTGTTTAAGATGAAAAACCAGATATGATTGGGGCATCAGTAAATTCCAGATTATGAAAATAGCTCTTGCAAACAAATATTTACCTTCATGTAATCCCAATGGGGTTTCTGTTCAAGTACACATTCTTGCAAAGGCACTCGTAAAGAAGGGGCACAAAGTAACTTGTTACAGTTTCAGTGAAAAGCCTTCTGATGCGAACTATGATCATGTTAAATTATCATGGGGAACATCATCCAGAATATTACGGAAATTTATTCCTGCCAGGAAATTTAAAGAAATTAAAACTGACCAATATGATATAGTTCATTACCACGGTGACGATTATTTATGTAGAGGGGCTCCAAACAGGGTAAGAACTTTCTACGGATCAGCTCTTCAGGAAGCGATTAATGCTACCAATCCGGCTCGTTTTTTTTATCAGGCGCTATTCTATTTATTTGAATGGATTTCAAGTCTGAAAAAGGGGACATCTGTTGCTATTTCCAAAAATACAGTATTTAGCCTTCCTTTGATCAGACTCCAGATTTCATGTGCAGTTTCTTTGGAGCAATTTCATCCGGGAAAACAAAAGACACCTTATCCATCTATTCTTTTTGTTGGAGATCTTGATAGCAGAAAAAGGGGGAAACTGCTTTTATCTGTTTTTGAAAAAGAGGTGTTACCTGAATATCCGGAGTGTATTCTGACTGTTGTTGGTTCCCGGAATTGCAGCGGTTCGAATGTAAGATATTGTGGAAATATCCCTGTTACTGATCTTATTGAAGAATATCAAAAATCCTGGATTTGTTGTATACCTAGTTCCTATGAGGGATTTGGTGTACCAGCAATTGAAGCAATGGCATGTGGAACACCGGTTGTTGCAACCCGGAATGCAGGAATAAATGAGATTATTACAGATAAACTCAATGGACGTTTGTGTACAGGTGAAACTCTTGGTAATACTATCAACGAAACGTTGTCGGATTCAGCCCTGCGTCAGGCTTTAATATGCGAGGGAGTACAATACTCTAAAAAATTTGATGTTTCCATTATCGCTTCAGAGTATGAAAAACTATATGAATATTTAAAAACATTTGAACATTAATAATAAAAAATACTCCTAATTATTAAATAAGCGATTTCACAGGAGCCAGGTATAATATGTTATTGAGATTTTTCGTGTTAAGTATTTTAATGGTTGTTTCAGGTGTTTTTTCAGAAAAACTGAAAATGTATCTTTGTCTTGATGAAATGATATCTGCAGGCTCAGACAGTAATGGTTTACCAACCAAACTTGTATATGGGTATATAGATGGCATAAAAACAGAATGTATGTCTGAATACGAATTCAGAGAGAGTTTTTTTAAAGAAGAGTTTTCAAAGGAAAATTCAGTACATGAAAATAGTCAGAAAATTGTTGAAAAGCGGGAATCATTTAATGCTAATGCAATTTCAGAAAAAAAGAATCTGAAATCGGCTGATTTACGTGGATTTGATCTGAAGGGAGTGGATCTTTCTGAAGCAGACCTTCAGAATGCTAATCTGGAGTCTGCCGATCTGCGAGATGCAGATCTTAGTAATGCTAATTTATCAGGAGCTAACCTGGAGTTTTCTTATCTGAAAGGTGCGAATCTTTCTAATGCGGATCTTACCGGGGCAAATCTGAAAAATGCTTACTTACACCAGGCTGATCTTACTGGAGTTAAAGGTTTTAATCTGGAGCAGTTACGAATTACTCAAACAGTATACAATGCAAAACTTGAACCTGAGCTGCTTGAAACAGCAAAAAAAGAATGCCCAAACCGATTTACTGATCCTGGTTCTCAATGGAAATGCAAATATTATTCACGAATTGATTCGATTATTCCTGAAGAAAAACGGGCAAACAGGCGATCTTTTAAGTAGAACTCAAAGATTAACGTTTTTACTGAACAGGTTTTACCTGAATTATACGATTTCTTTATGCGATCTGTTTCGCGAACTTTTAATAATTACCAATTAATTATTAAATACAAATTCAATAGGCAAGGAAGGTTCGGCTGCGCGCGCCTTTGCTGTTGCAGTTTTGTATCCCGACTAAAATTGCAACCGTTTTCGGGCAGGTATCATTTTGAATTTAGAATTATGAATCAGACGCTCTACTATTCTTGTTTATTTCTAGTCTAATATCTCCAATCGGGGGGGGGGCGGCACTCGGAACTCAGGGTCGGTACCGATTCTGAATTCATCCCTCTCAACTATATTCAATTTACAGGAAAAACTGAAAAAGAGCCGTGAGATATAACCTTCAAAGTTATAAAGCCCTTTCTGCAGTAGTTTCGTTTTCGCATGCTCATCGTAAATTAATTGTCTCCATTTCTGTTTAACGTCTTTTCTCACAATTAAAGTAAAAATATTTTTCATTGTTACTTGGGTTTTCTTCTAAAAGACGATCTTGTTGGATTACATTAATCCTCAAAACTGTGATCATTTTGGCATGCAAAATGCAACCAGATATAAGCAGTAATTTTCTTTGAGGAAGGATGTTTCAAATGGGCAAGACCAAATATGAAAAAGAGTCTGAAACAGATTTAAAAACGATAAACAGGGAATTTTGCAAAATATGGGACTGTCCCCGTTTAAAGATAAAGTATCCCTGTATTCGTTGCCCTGTCCTTACCGACCTGTCAGCAATGGCAAAGGCGCTTCATATTGAAGAACCGTTATGGCGAAGATCCATTTTTGTCAAAGCGGCATGAAATAGTTCAGCCGGTTTAAAGCTGGCTGACATTTTAACATTTCATTCGGGCTGATATTTCCCTCTGCTTCAGATGCTCAAAATGGGCAAAAACGTTACAGATGAGCACAGTCAATTAATCTTGCGCTTAAGATTTAAATAAAACCGGAAATTTTGCAAAATTAACCGATAAGCTGGAAAAAGCCTTTGTCAGAGGTTTTTTAATTGTTTTATATAATAAACCCACAATAACTTTTTATCGAATACATCTGTTATGAAATGGGAAAAAGGATGAATTACTAATCGAGAATAAAGGAGAGGTTTTTTTGAATCACGGATAATGATTGAAAATTTTGACAAAATTCCAAAATTTATATATCTTTTTCAGATAATTTAATTAAATTTTAGAATATGGACAAATAAGTAACAGTGTGATCCTTCGGGTTTCAGGATCTGCACTGATGTGTGTTATAAAATAAAGGTAAAAACTGATACTGATTTAGTATACCGAAACTATGGAAATATTATAAGGTCCGGGAAATGAAAACCAGGAATGTAAAAAAGACAGATCCTCTTTATGAAAAGAAAAATCAAAGAGGGAAAAACAGTATTGTAAATGCTGTTTTAATTAATAAAGTAGATCTCTCTCTCTCAATAAAAATCCAGAACCTTATAAATTATTTTGTTGAATGCATTAATGAACTTCAGAATGATAAACAGAATGTAATAACGAATTTATTGATTTGTATCGAACATATAAAGAAGATAGCAGTAAAAGAAAGTGGGCATTTTGATAGAGAACTGGAAAATCTTTTTCAGGAATTTCTGGAAGGTGCTTGTTTTCTTGGTGATATTGTAAAACCCCTAGTAAACTCTGAAAAAAGCAGCAACGCTCATCTTTCAGACTTATTGTTAACTGCAAAGACATCTCACTTGCAATGGCTGGCAGTTTGTATACTTACGGAACTTCAAATTACATTCTCATGTACCTGATATCTCCTGATTATTTAACAATTCAATAATTAAAATGGAACAAAACCAATGGCTGTTGAGGTTCTGGATTTAAAGATAATTGCAATTGGTAAAGTCAAGGATCCCTGTCTGCGGACAAAAGTTGAAGATTATAAAAAAAGAATCATGCATGATTCCAGAATCGAGATAATTGAACTAAAAGATCAGGGAATTTGTACCGAAAGTGAGAAAATTAAAAAATTATTAAACAAAGATAAAAGTTTTGTTTTTGTATTAGGTGAAGAAGGACGGGAATATGATTCTGTTTCTTTTGCCAGACGGATTCAGCTTATAAGAAGTAAAGTAACATTTATTATAGGAGGGGCTTACGGATTAAGTGAGGAAATTAAAAAAGGGGCAGATGAAATATTGTCACTTTCAAAACTGACATTCACGCACGAAATAGCCAGAATGCTTCTTATGGAACAAATATATAGAGTAATTTCAATTATTCAGAACAGATCTTATCATAAATAGCAGATTTGGAAAACAGAATCGTTTGATATGATTATTGACGATCTCTTTACACAAGTTTTTTTTGCAGCATTGGTATTAAGGTCTTTATGTGTCTGGCTGACGTTATTTACCGGACAGTGAGACAGATCTGAATAAAGTTTTTGATTTGACTCAGGTCAGATTATGCTGAATTTGCTATTACCAGGACAATGTAGTAATTATCAGGAGAAAAAGTGGGAAAAAGATCAATATGCGCCATGCTTGACTTTCTTTCACCAGTTTCATGTATTCCGGGAATGGGTTCCAAGAGGATAAAAGCTTTAGCTGAATCCGGAATTGAGAATGTTGGAGAATTTTTATATAACTTTCCGTATCGATATATTGATAGATCAGAAATTGTTCCTTTACAAAAAATTCGTGATTTTTGCGGCAGTACATGTACTGTAAAGGGAAAAGTAATATCAGTCAGATTGGAGTATGGCCGTAAGCAGCGTTTAAAAATGCATCTGAAAGATGAATCCGGCACAATAGAACTTGTGTGGTTCAGAGGAATTCAATATTATAGCAAGGGTTTTAAAGACACGGATGTAATAGTAACCGGTAAAATAATTTATTATAGTCACTTTCAGATGGTTCATCCGATTATTGAAAAAATATCTGGAAACGAAAAGACACCTCAGCTGAAATTTGTCCCCAGGTATTCTATAACGAAAACAATGCAGGAAGCGGGTATTCAACAGAAACTAATAATAAAAGCTGTTTCATGGTGTTTAAAA
>DATGNN010000208.1:0-17009 GCA_035306725.1 Chitinispirillaceae bacterium
AGATTGATTTCGAACCCTCATCGGAATCTATCTTGACCGCCAATATTTCTTCCCGATACCTTTTTCCATCACAATCAGGGCATCTTAAATAAACGTCACTTAAAAACTGCATCTCTACATGTTCAAAACCATTTCCATTGCAGGCAGGGCAACGTCCATCGCCGGAATTAAAACTGAAAGTTCCCGGAGAATAGAATCGCTTACGCGACAGCGGCTGATCGGCAAAAAGCTTTCGGACAGGTTCAAAAGCACCAATATAGCTCACCGGATTTGAACGTGTAGTTTTTCCGATTGATGACTGATCAACAAATACGACATCAGAAATTCTTTCAATTCCGTCAATCGACTCGAAACTACCGGGAGTTTGCACAGATTTCCCCATTAAAGTCTTTATTCCATAATAACAAATATCTTCCATTAAGGTTGATTTCCCCGATCCGCTTACCCCTGTAATACAGACCAAACGATTAAGAGGTATATTAACATCAATGTTTTTCAGATTATGCTCAGATGCACCCTTGAGACAGACATAATCAGGTTCTGGAGACAAAACTTTTTGTTTATGGAAATGTTTTTTATTGCTGTCAAAAAGATAAGCCGCTGTTTTGGATCTTTTCGATAGTTTCAACTTATCCATCGGACCGCAAAAAACAATTTCACCGCCTTTTTCTCCCGGCCCAGGACCCAGATCAATAATATAATCGGCTGATTTAATAACTTCAGGATCATGTTCAACAATAATCAGAGTGTTTCCGCTGTTTCTGAGCCTGTGAAGGATTGAGATCAATTTACGGATATCTCTGGAATGAAGTCCGATACTCGGTTCATCAAGTATAAAAAGTGTATTTACCAGTGATGTTCCCAGTGCAGTTGTCAGATTGATACGCTGCACCTCCCCCCCACTTAAAGTCCTTGACTGTCGATCAAGCGTTAAATAACCCAGACCAACTTCAACCAGATATTTCAAACGAA
This sequence comes from Chitinispirillaceae bacterium, assembly GCA_035306725.1. GTDB lineage: Bacteria > Fibrobacterota > Chitinivibrionia > Chitinivibrionales > Chitinispirillaceae > JAAYEB01. The sequence goes on from DATGNN010000208.1 coordinate 973, forward strand.
TACAGATTTCATGAACCACCATCTGTGCAGCTTCATCAAATTTTTCAGATTGTCTCAGCTCCTCAAAAAATTGCAGACAATCTTTAACCGGCAGTTGCATTATATCGTGAATATTTAAAACTTTTTTATTTCCCAAATACCATAACAAGGCTTGCGGTTTTAATCGTGCTCCGTTACATGAAGAGCACAGATGATAGGTCCGATACCTGGATAAAAGTACCCGGATATGCATTTTGTAGCTTTTTGAATTAAGCCATTCAAAAAAGCGGTCAACACCATACCATACATTATCGTCCCATTCACCTTCACCCTCAATTACCCATTTTTTATGTTCCCCACTCATTTTTATCCAGGGTACATCAATGGGAATATTTCTTTTAAGTGCAAATCTTATCAGATCTTCCTGACACTCATGATAGTTTGAAGTCTGAAACGGTTTAATCAAACCATCTTTCAGAGATCTTGAATGATCGGGCATTACCAGGTTGTAATCAATTCCGATAACACGACCAAAGCCTTTACAGTTCTCACAGGCACCTACAGGTGAATTAAAAGAAAACAAACCTGGGCTCGGATCTTTATACTGGATATTGCAATCGGGACAATGCAGTCCGGATGAAAATCGAAGCGGCTTACTGTAAGTTCCATTAATTTCCGGGTAAATCTCAATTTTACCTTGTCCATATTTCAAGGCTACCTCGATATCTTCAATAATCCGGCTCCGGTTTTTATTTCCTGTTTCTACTCTGTCTTGTATTACAATGATACTGTTACTGTTATCCTTCAGGAATCGTGTATATCCTTGAGAGGAAAGGTAATTATGAATTTCATTCTTGCTGAAATTTGAGGGTATCCTGACTTCAAATGTAATTACAATCAAATGCAATTCGTTTTTTTTCAATTGAAGCTGTTTATAAATAGATTCGGCATTATCGCATAAAACAGGTTTTTTACACTTGCTGCAAACAAGAAATGAAGCTCTGGCAAACATCAGTTTCAAATGATCATTTATTTCAGTCATTGTACCAACAGTAGATCGTGATGTACGAACGGGATTAGTCTGATCGATAGCTATTGATGGTGGTATGCCTTCAATTTTGTCTATCTGTGGACGATCCATACGATCGAGAAACTGACGAGCATAAGATGAGAATGTTTCCACATAACGCCTCTGCCCTTCAGCATAGATGGTATCAAATGCAAGAGATGATTTTCCTGAACCACTAACCCCTGTAATTACTGTCATTTTGTTAAGCGGAATCCTGATGTTGAGGTTTTTGAGGTTATTCTGTCGAATTCCCTCCAGACTGATATATTCCTGATCCATTTTCGCTTTTTCCATTTTTTGTTAATAAAAAGTAATCTTTTCAAATCGGCAAAGATTTGACCACAAATTTGTCTGTACGGGCATTGTTTACTGGTATTTTTGCAGTTTTTCCGAACCGGGCTACACTGATCTCAATCAATACCGGGGTATAAATATGAAGAATTGTGTAATCATAGATCCGGCCTTACCAATTTCACAGAACAGATCGCATAATGAAATGTTCTGGTTCAGAATATAATTTTTTACCCCAAATAAGTTCGAAACAGACGTTTAATTATTACCTGAGATTCTCTTTTGCCATATAGTTATTTCCGATATGTGGAATTATGTGACGGGTGTGAAAATTGAACCTGGTTGCATATCAAAAAACAGCCAATTTTGAAAAGGTTTTTGTCACTTGCATCTGATTGTAAATGAGAATTGTTACAATACTATAATAATAACAGTTCGGTTTACCATACATTATTAACTTGATTCATCGGGTATTCTTATATAAATTAATAAATGTTTTATTAAATAAAACTTATATATTAACAAACATCCTCAGAATTACTAAAAATTGAGAGTGAGGTGAGCACACAGATGAATGACACCGGAAATACCAACCAGATATTAATTGACGAATTAAATTATTTAAGAAAAAAGGTTTCGGAGTTGAAGGATTCTGAAGCCAAATTAAAAAAAGCGGAAGCGGATCTCAAAGAAGAAGCAGTTATGCGCCGTATGCTGGTAGAACAGTCTCGGGATGGCATTGTTATACTTGAAACCAGCGGTAAAGTATACGAGGCGAATCAGCATTACGCAGACATGCTTGGTTATACTCTTGAAGAAACTCATAAATTATATCTGTGGGACTGGCAGAAAGGATTTCCCAGGGAAGCACTGTTAAACATGGCGGCAACCGTTGATGAATCTGGTGATCATTTCGAGGTACAGCACACGAGAAAAGATGGATCTGTTTTTGATGTAGAGATAAGCACAAGTGGTACCATATGCGGTGGACGAAAATTAATATTATGTATATGCAGAGATATAACTGAAAGAAAGCGCAACGAGGAACAATTACGTGAAAGCAAGAAACTTTTAAGTACATTTATTGACAATTTCCGAGGAATTGCTTACCAGGTTCCAGTTAGTGAAATTCAAACTTTCAAACCACAGTTGTTTCGTGGGGCAGTAGAACCGATTACAGGCTATTCATGTGATGAGTTAACAAAATTTAAAACCTGGAATGATATCATTCATAATGATGATATTGAGCAGCTTCAGACTGTCCGTAAAAATTTCATTGCATTTCCTGAATATATTTCTGATGCAGAGTATAGAATCGTTCGCAAAGATGGCAATATCAGATGGGTTAAGGATAACGCACAAATAGTAAGAATAGGCGAAAAAGATCTGATATTTGGAACAATTTTTGATATTACAGAGCGAAAAACTGCAGAAGAAGAAAAAATTAAGCTTGAAGAACAGGTAAGGCATTCTCAGAAACTCGAAGCTATAGGAACTCTTGCAGGTGGTGTAGCACACGATTTCAACAATATACTTGGAATAATTCTTGGCTATACAGATATTGCTCTTAAAGAACTACCGGCTAAAAGTAAAACCCGCGACCGATTGGTACAAATCAATAAAGCCGGAAACAGGGCTAAAAACATTATTCAGCAACTGCTTACATTCAGTCGTAAAGTAGGAACAAAGAAGCAGCCTGTTGATATTGAACCGGTCATTATGGAAGCACTGATATTTTTACGTTCAACGCTGCCGTCAATAATTGATATCCATCACGAAATTTTCATCAACAATCACACTGTTCTCGCCGATCCGACACAGATTCATCAGGTAATAATGAATCTTTGTGTTAATGCTGCGCAGGCAATGGAAAACAGAGGTGGTATGATTACTGTTACGGCATCTGTTGAGCATCTGAAAAAGGTTTCCTCAGAACCTTTTAATAATCTTCCTGAAGGCAAATATGTACTAGTGTCTGTGTCTGATAATGGACCCGGGATCAATCCTGATATAATAGACAGAATATTTGACCCGTATTTCACGACACGCGAAACTCGCAGAGGATCCGGGATGGGTCTTTCTGTTGTCTACGGTATCATCAAAAATCATGGTGGTAAAATTTCTGTAATCAACAATCCCGGACAGGGTGTATCTTTTTCATTCGTTTTACCTGTTTATGTTTGTAAACATAAATCCGTTCACAAGAAATCTGTTACCGCTACGCCTACAGGTAATGAATCAGTACTTCTGGTTGATGATGAAGAGGATATTACAATTATTGGCAAAATGATGCTGGAAGATCAGGGATTTCGGGTTACAACCGCGCTCAGTTCACTTGAAGCGCTTGAGCTTGTTCGCAAATCTCCAGTTTCATTCGATGTTATAGTCACCGATATGACCATGCCTAACCTGACTGGAGATATGCTGTTTGGAAAAATCCGGGAAATATGCACAGATGTACCCTTGATTTTATGCACTGGCCACAGTGAAAATATCGATGAAGAAAAAGCATTAAAAACAGGTTTTTCAGCTTTTCTATTTAAACCATTCAGCAGAAGGGAACTGGCTGGCGCTGTACGTAATGCTATTGATAATTATAAAAAAACCAACAAAGTTTAACTTGTTCTTTAACCATGAATTGCCATCCCTCTCCCGAACACGGTACGGACGGAATACATATTAAAAGCCCATAACAAACTACCATACTCCTGCAATTATTATTTCCCACTTTGCTGAATAGTTTCAGTAAAGTTTCCCCTTGCCGGGGAACCCTGAATTTCTGTACTGCGGAATAAACACACAAATTTTTCTGTCAGTTAACAGAAAGAGGAATTTAGTTGCCGGAAAATTATAATAGAAATATTTGCAGTTGGAGTTGAACTGTTTATAACATCTTGTAATGCAATCGTTTAAAAGTATTACAATTAGTATGTATCTGTAATAAAATCACATGCAAGCAAGTATAATTTGAAAACAATTGTATTTTTTACAAGCTCCGGTATCTCCAACTGCAAGATATTTGAAAACCTATCTACTTTTGCTTATGCCACTTCAGCGCAACACTCACTGTCTATCAGCTCTTTTTTATCTCTGTCTTCTTCAGGCTTATATTGTATTCTGTTTACAGAATGAATAGCTGCATATAATGCTTTTCGTGCTTTGTCTGCATGGTCTTCAGATTTATAAGTCAACCATATCTGATTATGCTTTTCATCAGTTGTATCAATATTTACAAGAAATGCATGTGTCTTACCATTTTCTGTATTTTCGAGTTTCACAACACGCCCAAAAGAAACTATTCTTTTTGTATCAATCGATTCAGTTCCTGTTTTAAATACATTTTCTTTTAGCGATTCCATCATTGCTTTCAGAGCGCCAACACTGTTTTTTGCAGATTCGATACTTTTATAATTGCAATAAACCTCTCCTTGTGTTGTAATCATTCTGAATGAATGAGTACTGTCCCCTTTTCTTTTTTCCTGTGGTATTTCTGAAACTGGCCCTGCATAGATGACATTGGCTACCTGATACGTATCCGATCCATTTGAGAACACCGCACTTTTCATAATACCTCCATTTTTTTGGTTGGTGGTTAATCAAACACCCTCAAAATTTCATTTGAGGGAATAAAATAAAAAAATCCAGATTAAAAATGGAAATCAGTAAATTATTTTGAAATATTATGGAAAATCTAAAATGTTCTGGAACAATTAAAGGAAAGCAGTGTGAGGAAATTATCCTCACACTTTAATATAATTTAGTTGAAGAGATTTGGCAATGAGAAGAATACGCTACCACCGAATTGGAACTCATCCCAATTCCAATATAGATTACGGGAATAAGCTGCTTCAGCAAACACACCGAATTTTTTTCCTATTTTGACATTTACACTTCCGCCAAAACAGTTTTCATACGAAGATCCTTCTATAAAGAATCTTCCTGAATAGGTTGGAGCAATTGATAACGCAAATAAATCTGCAAAATAATATGATAAATGAATCGGTATAAAGAATTCCATTCTATCATTTCCAGTGGTATCATCTTCATTATGTGGGAATGCGGTGTATCCAGCCCTGATACCTGGTGACAGAAAAAAACCTTTTTCCTTACCGGCACCAATGAGACAATATTTTGCAACTACAGCTCCAGCCGTCGGAAATGTATACTTAACACCAAGATCCAGTTTTTCTGTTATACCTACCATGGCCTGTAGTTCAAAAAATGTAAATTCTGGTGGAACGATTTCAATTTCTGAATCATTTATTTCCAAACTTTCTCCATTTCTTGTATCAATTTTTGATATAGCCACCATACCCTCGACATTACCTTTGCCAAGGGGCTTACCAGTTTGAAAGTTTGATATTGATGCACACCCGGCGAAATAAATTAAACTAAATGCAGCACAAAATGATAAAATTATTTTGGCACGATTCATTTAAAACCTCCTTGTAAGGGAAAAATTTAAAACTTCAGGTCAAAATTACAAAGATAAAGACCTGAATATCCATCATTGAATTGAATATTTAAAAATTCGGAATACAAATACAGAATCCCATATTCATGCAGATGAATAATTTATGCGTTTAAAAAATAAGTTAAAATTTTATAAATTTCAAATTGTTTTTTAAATTAATTTATTTTTAATGACAAGATTAACCGGATTCCGTACGTATGCCTGGTCATATCTTTATAACTTGGACCTATAAACTATGGGCCTGCGTGAAGAGCTTTACCTCACCCCCAATTGGCACGATCAGGTGCAAGGAAGGTTTCAACCACGTCAAAAAGGAACACAAAATCTCTCAAAAAAAAAGCGGAGAAATCAGTTCTCCGCTTTTATGCATCAAACCCTCTCACGAGCTATATATTCAGTATGTAGTAAATGATGAGATTTTTCTCCAAGCGGCTGGCCAAAATATTCTTCATAAATCTGCTTTATGTGTGGATTATCGTGAGATTTACGCAGTTCTTTGCCTTCATCTTCTTTGTAAATAGCCTCAATTCTTTTCTTCCGCACCTCATCTGAAGTAAATCTTGGCTGCCCGCCTCCGCCTATACAACCGCCCGGACAAGTCATTACTTCGATAAAATGGTAAGAAACATCTTTGGCTTTAAGGTGTTCAAGTATTGATCTGGCATTACCCAAGCCATGTGCAACAGCTACTTTGAGAGTAACTCCTTCAAGAAAAGACCATTCCCTTACAGCACCTTTTATAGTCAATGATGCTTCCTTAACGCCATCAAGTCCTGCCAGGGGCTCAACATGAAGCTTATCGAAGGGGAGTTCTTTACCAGTAACAATTTCATAGGCTGTACGTAATGCAGCTTCCATCACTCCACCGGTATTTGCAAATATATCAGCAGCTCCGGATGATAATCCCAGCGGATGATCCATTTCTTCATCCGGAAGCGATTTAAAATCAATACCGCTCTGCTGAATCATTCGACCAAGTTCACGTGTTGTCAAAACCACATCAACATCCTGACCGCAACCGCAATCATCCATTTCAGATCGTTCTGCCTCAAATTTTTTTGCAGTACATGGCATAACTGAAACTACAAATATATCCTCAGGATTTTTGCCCAGTTTCTTTGCAAGATAAGATTTGGCGACAGCTCCAAACATCTGTTGAGGTGACTTGCATGTAGAAATGTTGGGTAAAAATTCAGGATAATAATACTCGGCAAATTTAACCCAGCCGGGAGAACAGCTTGTAAACATTGGCAAAGCAACCGGAACATCGTCAACAAGCGCCTTTTTCAAACGTGTAAGAAGTTCTGTTCCTTCTTCCATTATAGTCAAATCAGCAGTAAAATTAGTATCAAACACCTTGTCAAAGCCCAATCTTCGCAAAGCTGAAACCATTTTACCCGTAACCAGTGTTCCCGGTTCATACCCGAAGCACTCACCAAGAGCAGCCCTTATAGCCGGTGCAGTCTGCACAATAACAGTTTTGTCATGATCCTCAAGAGCATCCCAGACACTGCTGATATCGTTTCGCTCCACAATAGCCCCTACCGGACATACTGCGGCACACTGACCACATTGAACGCAGGCCACAGTATCAAGCGGCAATGCAAAAGCAGGCCCGATAACCGTATCAAAACCCCGGTATTGTGGAAACAGTGCTCCAACTGTCTGTATCTGATTACATACAGATACACACCTTCTGCATTTTATACATTTCCCATTGTCACGAACCAGTGCCGGCGTCGATTCATCACGAACCGCTTCAGTACGCTCGCCCTCGAATTTTACCGTTTCAATTCCAAGCTCATGTGCAAGTTCTCTAAGCTCACAGTCTTCATTGCGATTACAAGTCTGACAATTACCATCATGTTCAGATAATAATAATTCAACAACTGTACGACGCGCATCACGAACCCTTTTTGTATTTGTATATACTTTCATGCCTTCAGTTGCAGGCATCACACATGATGCAGCAAGAGTCTTTGCACCCTCTATTTCAACCAGACATACCCTGCATGCACCAATCGCCTGTATACCTTCAAGGTAACACAGTGACGGGATTTTAATTCCGATCTGCTTTGCAGCGTTCATAATTGTAGTTTCCTCGGGTACTGTTACGGAAACATTATTTATAGTCAATGTTGGCATAGATTCAAACTCCTTTTGCAGTTTGTGAAACAATGTTTTGCGGATCTTCTGTTATTTTTTTCCCGTAATCACATCGCAAGCACCTTTTGGCCTGTCTTACCGCTACGCTCTCATTCCATGGCAGTTCAACTTCATCAAAGTTGTTTCTTCTTCTGTCAACAGCAACGAGATGCATTTTTTCGCGGGGATACGGTACCGGATCAGCATCAGGATCATACGAAGTGTGCACAACCTGTTCTTTTCGCCAGAAGGCATGTTTTTCACCAGTCAGGAATTCATCAATACCTACAGCTGCTTTTTCACCAGCAGCAACAGCCTGAATCACCGATGATGGTCCATTTACAGCGTCTCCGCCGGCAAATACCCATGGTACGGATGTTTGACCGGTTTTACGGTCTGCTGCGATTGTCTTTCCATCAATCAGGTCAAGTTCTATTCCATCAAACACTTCATCAAATCCGACCTTCTGACCTATTGCAGTAATAACCTGATCAGCTTCAATTGTAAAATTGTTATCACTTTCACCTTCAGGACGACGACGCCCTGATCGATCAAACTCACCCAAGGTCATATTACAACACAGAAGACCTGTAACCACATTCTCTTCCGTAATTACTTCAACCGGAGCAGAAAGTGTCTTAAGTACAACACCTTCCTGCTGCGCCTCTTCAATCTCCTCTGTATACGCAGGCATTTCTTCACGTGTGCGACGATACAGAATGGTAACTTCAGACGCACCAAGCCTTAGAGCTGTTCTTGCTGCGTCGACAGCAGCATTTCCGCCGCCAATTATCACCACTTTTTGTCCGACTTTAACCGATCCACGAAGATTATACTCTCTAAGGAAATCCAGTGCATCAACAACCCCGTCAGCATCTTCACCTTTAATTCCAAGCATGACCGGTTTCTGTGCTCCGACACCAATAAAAGCAGCATCATAACCATCATCTTTCAGACTTGCAAGAGTAAAATCTTTTCCCATCCGTTTACCTGTTTCAATATCGACACCCAGTCTCTCGATCATTCGAATTTCACGGGCAAGCACTTCTCTTGGCAATCGATAAGCAGGGATTGTCTGGACAAGCATCCCGCCTGGCCGCGGCTCAGCTTCAAATATTTTTGGTTTATATCCCAATCTTGCAAGAAAATAGGCACATGACAACCCTGCAGGTCCTGCTCCTACAACTGCAATTTTTCTTGAAGCATTCTTTTCATTTTCAATTACCTCAGGTACCTGTATTGTTACTTCCTGATCTACCATGAATCTTTTTATTCCACGGATTGATACCGATTCATCAAGAGAAGCTCTACGACACTTGTCTTCACAAGTATGAAAACAGACCCGTGCACAGACTGCAGCAAATGGATTGCGTTCTCTGTGCAGTTGCAAAGCTTCCGCGTACCTTTTTTCTGCAACCAATGATACAAATCCCGGAACATCAACACCAGCCGGACAAGCACTCTGACAAGGTGCACGCACAAGTGACGGACATACGCCAGCTTCACAATGACGATCCCGGATATGAGATTCATATTCTTTTCGAAAATGACGTATTGTTGACAAGACCGGATTGGGAGCAGTCTGACCCAAACCACATAGTGCAGTATCCTTGGTAATTGTACCCAGCTCTATCAGTCTTTCGATATCCCCTTCCTGCCCTTTTCCTTCACAAATTCTGTTCAGGATTTCGAGCATTCGCTTTGTACCTACTCTGCATGGCACGCACTTTCCGCAAGACTCCTCCTGAACAAATTCCAGAAAGAAACGCGCAACATCCACCATACATGTATCTTCATCCATCACTATCAAACCACCAGAACCCATAATTGCACCCAGTTCGGCAAGTGATTCGTAATCAAGAGCTACATTCAAATGCTGCCTGGGTATACATCCACCAGATGGACCACCAATCTGGGCAGCTTTATACCCTTTATTTTTTCTTATTCCACCACCTATATCGTATATCAGCTCTCCCAGTGATGTTCCTATGGGCACTTCAACCAGACCGGTATTTTTGACTGCCCCTGCAAGTGCAAAAACCTTTGTTCCTTTACTTTTTTCTGTTCCGTGTGATGCATACCATTTAGCTCCGGAAAAGACAATTGAAGGAATGTTGGCATATGTTTCCACATTGTTAAGTATTGTAGGCTTATTCCATAATCCACTTTGAGCAGGAAACGGTGGTCTTGGACGTGGCTCCCCACGATTTCCTTCAATAGATGTCATAAGTGCAGTTTCTTCGCCACAAACAAATGCGCCCGAACCCATACGAATTTCGAGATCAAAGCTGAATGATGATCCCAGAATACTGGTACCCAATAACCCATAACTTCGGGCTTGTTCAAGAGCTGTTTTCAGTCTCTCAACAGCAAGTGGATACTCTGCACGAACATAAATATATCCCTGAGATGCACCAATTGCGTAGGCTGCAATTGCCATCCCTTCAATTATACTGTGTGGATCACCTTCAAGAACACTTCGATCCATGAATGCACCAGGATCTCCCTCGTCAGCATTGCATAGTACGTATTTTATTTCACTCTCAGATTTACGGGTCAAATTCCATTTCAACCACGTTGGGAAACCTGCTCCACCACGACCGCGGATTCCAGACTCCTTGACTTCATCTATAACCTGTTCCGGATTCATCCCATTCAGTATTTTTGCCAGACCCTGATACCCGTCACGACCTATATAATCATCAATTTTTAACGGATCAATTATACCACAATTTCGAAGTACGATTTTTGTTTGTCGTTTAAAAAAAGGCAGATCCATCTGGAGAGGAAGAGGGTTTGATGTAGTTACTTCATGTTCGATCAATCTCTCAACCACTTTTTTCTTTATTATATGCTGCCCGATTATATCTGAAGCATCTTCAGGGGAAACACTCTGATAAAAGGTACGGTCTGGAGCGATCATCACAACCGGTCCTTTAGCACAAGGGCCCATGCACCCTGTTTCCACCACATTTACGCATGATGTCAATCCACGTTTTTTAAGCTCCTCAATCAATGCTTCTTTAACTTTCAGCGAACCTGAAGCTATACACCCCCCGCCACCACATACCAGAATGGTTTGACGAGCATCACTCTCCAGTTTTTTGTTTTCCGCCAGTATTTTATCTCTGAGAGCATTCAGGTCTTTGCTGCTTTTAATTCTGCTCATTTTCTGCCCTCCTCTTTTTCCGATTCAGACTCATTTCGATAAAGTTCAATTATTTCACCGATTCTTGCAGGTTTTACCCGCTGGTGAACATTATCGTTAACCATAATTACCGGAGCAAGTCCGCATGCACCAAAACAACGTCCGATATCAAGCGAAAACAAGCGATCTTCTGTAGTTTCACCTATATCAATCCCCAAATACTCCTTAAGTGCAGATAACACCTCTTTTCCACCACGAACATAACATGCAGTTCCAAGGCAAACCCTCACCAGATATTTTCCTCTTGGTACTGTTGAGAAAAAAGAGTAGAATCCAACAACACCAGCTACTTCACTGTAAGGTTTGTTCAATATAAGACTGATCTTTTTGAGAGCAGACTCAGGAAGATAACCAAACATGTTCTGGGTTATCTGAAGTACAGGGATTAACGCACCCGGTTTCAACCTGTACTCTTCCAGCACATCATCAAGCTTTTCAAGAAGCTCAGACTCTGTAATCTTTGCATTACAGGTACATGTTACTTGTTCAGCCATGGATTCTCCTTGTATCAGGTTTATGATTGTAAAACAGCACTAAACAAAAACAAAAAAACTCCAATCGTTCACATCTCACTTAGATAGATAATACTTAAAGTCCAAAATACTTGTCAATATTATAGTGTATAAATTCACATTAAACTGTTTTTGTTTAATTTTTTAAGCACATTTGCCATCTTTCAACCACTTAATCATACTCACAACATTTTATTGTGAAATCTACATCATTAATTAGTTGTTTTAAGTGTTCGTTTTCACATTATTTTGCCAGTGGGTTTTACAATGAAATTTTATCTGATTATTGAATAGCTTCTGATTACAGAAATGAAAGACTCTTCTGTCACAAACACTATTGTTGATTAAAATCATTATAGTATTGTCCAAATAATTTCATGTTTCATGCCAAATGGGAATTACACCACGTATTTGAAACTGTTGTGGAAAAACTTGAAACACGCTTTTATGTATTGTTCTGTTCAATAACTATTTTTAGAAGCATATATGAAAGATCGATTAATAAATGATTTAAACGAGAAACAGTATCAAGCTGCGACAGCAGGTAATGGTCCGATACTTGTCGTAGCAGGTGCAGGAAGTGGAAAAACGCGAACACTTGCCTATCGTGTTGCATATCTGGTATCCAAAGGTGTAGCCCCTGATCGCATTTTACTTCTTACATTTACTCGTCGGGCAGCAAAAGAGATGCTGGACAGAGCAGCTCAGGTTCTGGAAAACAAAAGTACTGTTCTCACTCAGGTCTGGGGTGGAACATTTCATGCAACAGCCAACCGTCTTCTGAGAATTTACAGCAAAGCGATCGGGCTTTCTCCTGATTTCACGATTATGGACCAGGGAGATGCCCAGGATCTGCTTGATGTTATCCGTCACAAAAAAATTGGAAAACAGAAGAAACGGTTTCCAAGAAAATCGACTCTTCTGTCGATCTATTCCCGAAGGATGAATTCAGGTGAAAATCTTGATTCCATTATTAAAAATCTGTTTCCCTGGTGTGCAAGCTGGAAAAATGAACTTAAAGAGGTTTATAAAGAATATGTTGTCCAGAAGCAAAAACAGAACATTCTTGACTATGATGATCTTTTGTTTTACTGGTACCATATTCTTGAAGACAAGACTGTGTCAGAATCAATAGAAAACAGGTTTGACCATATATTAGTTGATGAATACCAGGACACAAATAAACTTCAGGCAGATATCCTGCTAAATATGCGCAAAACCAACAAGAATATAATGGTTGTAGGTGATGACGCACAGAGTATATACAGTTTTCGCGCTGCAACAGTGAAAAACATACTTGATTTCCCAAAACTCTATCCCGATACAAAAATAATAATTCTTGAACAGAACTACAGATCAAAAGAGCCTATACTCAAAACAACCAATAATCTTATAGAGCAGGCCAAAGAGCGATACTCCAAAGAACTTTTTTCTGTTCGTGATGGAAATGATCTTCCAAAGCTTATTACATGCAAAGATGAAAATGATGAATCGGACAAAGTAATTGAACTTGTCCTGAAACATTATGAGGAGGGAGTAAAACTCAGTGATCAGGCTGTTCTTTTCAGGGCGGGCTCCCATAGTGCTGCACTTGAGATTGCGCTTATGAAAAAGGAGATCCCTTTCCGTAAATATGGAGGATTGAAATTTCTTGAAGCAGCACATGTGAAAGATTTTTTAGGAATTATCCGGATTCTTGTGAACCGAAAAGATGAAATGGCCTGGTTTCGTATCATGCAATTGATTGAAGGTGTAGGTCCTGCAACTGCATCATTGGTTTTCAGTCATCTTCAGAACAATAATTTTAATCTTGACTCTTTTCAATCTGCCCATGTATCAAAATTGATACGGCTTGAACTTTTAAGGTTAAGAAAACTTTTTATTGACATGGAAAAAAGCAGCATTACGACTTTAAGCAACCTTTTGAGTATGGTGCAGTCTTTTTACAAACCGCTTCTTGAGAACAATTATGAGAATTCTCAACCCAGACTTCACGATATCGAACATTTAGTAGAACTTGGCAAGGCTTACAAGACTTTGTCACAGTTTCTTACAGATCTTGTTCTCGACCCACCTTCATCAACTAGTGATTTCGCTGGCATGTCGAAAAAAGATGATGACTTTCTTGTTTTATCTACCATCCATTCTGCAAAAGGATGCGAATATGATTCTGTTTATCTCATTCATGCTGCAGACGGATGTATTCCTTCAGATATGTCTACTGGTTCAGAAAAGGAAATTGAAGAAGAACTGCGTTTAGCCTATGTTGCAATGACCCGTGCACGTAATTACCTTTATATTACCTGGCCTTTACGTTTTTACTCCCGGCCACAGGGATTTTCAGACCGTCATGTTTATTCGCAATGCAGCCGGTTTTTTACTCCTGAAGTACTAAAGACAATGGATAATATTACTTTTAACAAACTGGATCAGGAAACAGATCCTGGATTCGATTCAACAAAAACTCCAATGGAGATAGATATAAAAAGTAAAATTAAAAGTTTCTGGGATTAAATTTTAAACACTGGAATTGTCCCGAAAAAATGGACACTATTTTAAGCAACATTTTTTTTCATAAGTGTTTCAAACTCGGCAGGACTTAAATCACCAAGTTTTGAATGGATTCGTTTACAATTATAGAACCCTTCTATGTAATCGAATAATACATGCTGTGCATGATCAAGATCAAGTAAATTTACATGATAAATCAACTCCGTTTTTAATGTTTTAAAAAATGATTCTGCAACCGCATTGTCCCAACAGTTACCTTTACGACTCATACTTTGATCGAATTTGTTCTTTTTTATAACCTTTACAAAACCATCGCAACAGAACTGAATACCTCGATCTGAGTGAATCAGCAGACCTTTATAGGGCTTTCGTCTCCATATGCCCCTTTGCAAGGCTGTAACAACCGATTCATGACAAGGTTATCACTGATACTCCATCCAACTATAATACGGGAATAAAGGTCTATAAAAACGGTTAGATACAACCATCCATTTTTACTCTTCAGATAAGTGATGTCTGCTACCCAAACCTGATTTGGTCTTTTTGTTGAAAAGTTACGGTTAACTATATTTTCAGCAACAGAATAATTATGTTTGGAATCTGTTGTACAAACTCTGAATTTCTTATGTCACTTTAATTTCAGGTCTTGACGTAACATGCTTCTAAATACTCTTTTTCTGTTCTTACCGTACCCTTTTTTAACCAATCCCTTTGTCAGCCTTACACTGCCATATGTTTGTTTACTTTCTTCTAAAAGTGCTTTAACATCAGCATCAAAGCGTATTTGATTCTTTTTGCGAGTACTGACAGGACGCTTCTTCCAGGCATAGTAACCGCTCTTTGAAACGTCGAGTACTCTTGCCATCTTTTCCACAGAAAACTGAAAGCGGTGATCTTTCATAAACTGGAATTTATCTTCCGTGTTCGTGAAAAAATGGCTATAGCTTTTTTTAATATATCCCTTTCCATAACTGCATCATTTAGCTCTTTTTTTAACCGACGGTTTTCTTCCTCTACTGAAGTCTGATGTCCCGTACCTGGAAAGGCATTTGCAGGATCTTTTTTAAGTTCTTCTCTCCATCGACGTATGGCACCCTGAAATATACCCAGATCCTCTTCTATCTGCCGGTCTGGTTTGTCTGATTGGGCGGCCATAGGAACAGCTTCCCGTTTAAATGAAGAATCGTATTTCTTTCTGTTTTGTTTTGTCATGAACACCTCCAATAATAAAATTATATTACTTCTTGGTGTGTCCAATATTTCGGGTACAGTCTACACTGTTACGCCGGGCGCATAAGCCGATGCGGTAGTTAATTATCAAGCAATAATCTCCATTTGAACCGGCAATTCGGGATTCTTTTCCACAATTTCAAAAAAGACTTGCTTATATATATATATATATATATATATATTGTTGACACTTATTATTTAATTTTATACAATTAATAATGGAGGCCCTATGAGTATCGCAGTAGTTTTAATGTTGCTGTTGTCTTTGCATGTAGTAACTTGGGGAGAAGTTACCGGCGTTTATGGAGATGACGATAGAAGGTATGTTGAATGCGCCGAATGGGACAACGTTCTTACAAAAACAGATTACGAAATACTTGCAAAATCAGTTTGTTTAATTGTTCGTTATCCAACTGTAAGTCCAAGGTGGACATCTCCCGTCGGAGATCCTGTAGATTATCCTGAAGGTGGGTATAGACTATAGTTTTCAGATAAATTCCCCCTGTTTTTTTCAATAAAAATCCCCCCCCCCTTGTAGAGCCTTTCTGTATTTATCCTTCCTTAAATTAGCTTTTTAGATTTACACTTTCAGGCGAATATCTATGAAAAAAAAGGTAT
>DATGNN010000209.1:0-2880 GCA_035306725.1 Chitinispirillaceae bacterium
TCAATCAAATGCAGCCCAACTGGATCATTGCAGTTTTTATTAAATTCGGCAATAAATGCTTCAATGGCTGCTTCAGCTTCATCCTGACTTTGAATAGAATTATCAAGTGTTTCCATCAATACTCCATCCCCATTGAGCAACTTTAGTTTCTTGGAGGCCTCGTCATAACTGTAATTTTCTCTGACGCTGGCTAATTCAATGAGTTTCACAACAGCTTCTTGGGCTTTTTCTTTTGTTTCATAAGCATTGCTGTTGTAAAGACTGATTTCAGTAGTCGTGGTCACTTTAAATTCATGAAGGCATTTTAGTATTTCTTCGCCATTTTCGGTAACCATTGCCTCTCTGCAAATGATCTCAATGTTTTTAATACAATAAAGGAAGCGTCTGGAATCATCGATAATCCCTGTAAGTGAGCAGATTCTTTTTTCTAAACCTGAAACATTATCTGTGTCCCATAGCATAGTGGGGTCAACAGTAAAAGTTTCATCTTCCTTCTGAGGAAAATAATTAAAAGCTTTTCCCCGGTTGCTGCTTATTTCGGGATAATTGCCTAAGAGTTTGATCTTTGATGTAGTTACTTCATCAAAGCTGATTTTTTCTTCTGTCCGTTCTTCATAGTTGATGCGGTACATCAGCAAAGCATACTCATTGAATGATTCTGCAAATCGAGCCAATAAGTGATCTAAAAACCTACTTCTTCTGTCTTGAAAAACCTGTTTGTTTTCATATAAATCCTGCCAACCATTTTTAAATTCATGATTGGAATCAGCATTCTCTATGGTGGTTTTTAATAAAGGTATTGTACCATTAGTTTTATATACTGGACCCAGGTCTTTAATATCGCCTAAAAATTGAGCATAATAAGTTTGTTTTAAATCAGCGATTGAGAAAAGTTGGTATGTATTGCTCAGCTGGGAAAAAAAATCTGCCAGCATTTGTTCATAAAACATCAGATAAGCTTTCAATTGCTTTTGCTGGGCTTTGCGGGCAGTAGTCGCGTTAGTCGGTAAACCATGTTCACCAATGCCATAGTTTTGCGGAAAATCATACTGTACAGGCCAATATAATTCTGAATCTCTTCTTTTTCCGATGGGAATTTCTAAATCCTGTTGAAAACCATAGAGTTTTTTTTTAGCCCGTTGGGTATGCAGCAGTAAAACAGTATCTCTAACCTCATCATATCTCGCCAAAAATGGAAATTGATTTTTGAACAAAAGTATTTTGGATTTCTCTTTTGCTAATACGGGTTTATGCATGGGAGTAATGTTCATGCACCAGCTAAGCCCGATCTGACCCTGGATTGCCTTTCCTTCTTCATTGAATTTTGTCATCACAAAGTTACGGATGGCCAAAACACCTTCTATTTCCATCAACAGGTTGATGATATCTGAAGTATAAATAACAGTCCGCAATTGGGTTTGCTCCAATTGCAGGGTATCAATAAATCCATGTTCAAGCACAGGTCCGTTGAAAATCTTTTCAACCGGTACTTTTTTATCCAAGAGTTCGCGCAACGAATAAAAATCAACGGAGGGATTAAGGTAATTTTCAATGGCATGAAAAATTTCTGCCTGAACTTTTTCTATATCGGCACCGGGCTTTACATCTACGTCGAAACAAAAACTGATCGTCTCTCCAGGAACTGTATTTACAGAAAGAAAGTCTTCGCAAAGATTTCTTTTTTCATGTAATCGTTTGAGAGCGGTATTGACAATACCCTTCGCTTCATTTATTTTCTTTTGATAGGCATCAAAAGCATCATGAAGGAAGTCTGGATCATTTAAAAGCAATTCTATATCCGATGTGTTAATTTTCTTACCAGCGGGTTTCTTGGGGACAGTCAAACCGAACTCAAGATCAGAAGCATCATCAAGGGTAAGCAGGCATTTCCATTGCGGCCCATATTCTGAAACCGAGATTGTGCTAATATGATTGGTTACTTTATCAGCCGTCTTTTCTGCAAATATCAGGTCAGCTTCTGCCGATGGAGCCAATTCAAAAACTATCATAAACTCCCCAGCCTGGAAACCGGTAATGGAAGGATTAGAAAGCACAATATCCCCAGTGTTTAGATCGCCGTATTTACTATCATTGTCTAGGTCAAGTAAAACCCGGTAAAGCCCTGAAAGAAAAATCGGATAATTAGTCGACTCATTGCTCAGCTTATCATTCTTAAAATCAGCATATAGTGGCACTTCATTTACTGGTACTTTTGTATTAAACTCATTTATCCCAGAATCATCGGCCATCAACCATGCATTGTGAATCCCCTCGATATCTACCAGCATTTTTCTGTAGTCATTAATGGTCAGCGGATTAATGGTTAGTATATTTTTAGCTGTATAAAATACCTGCTTATCATCCGTTGTCCCAGTGTCTTTCCTTGTGACAAGGTCTTTAATTTCAAAGTCATTTCGGTAACCTAGTTCTGTAATGGCATAACAAAGTGCTTCGAGAATAGTAATTCCGGGATCATGTGAATTGTAATCTGTCCAGAGATCATGCGAAAGAGCTTCAATATGTCTTAGGCCTTCTTGTCGAAGCAATTCATAATCCTGAGATGGACGCCGGGTTGGTTTTTTTGGAATTGTGGACAATTCATCCATTAGCATTCACAAGTTGCGGGTGATTGAATATGATGCTTTACTCCCGACTTTTCATCGTAGTAAGAAACTAAAAGGGATCTAGAAGTACTTCCTTCTGCAATTTCTATATCGCTTTTTATATTGGTATGGACTGAACCGTTACGACTAATTACCTGATTCATTTTAAAACAGGTAACATAATCTACGTATGGCCGCTCCTCCACAAAATTTAAAATCGCTGATTTTCTTATTTTGCCACCAAATGAAATGTCGACTTGTGTATCATATGCCCAAG
>DATGNN010000210.1:0-2334 GCA_035306725.1 Chitinispirillaceae bacterium
CCGGTTTCCTTATCAATGGTTTAATTTCTATAACTTCTGGCAGAAAGAGGATTGAAAATTGGATACGATAAAACTGTCAAATAATATTCAACTTAAAATTTCGGATGTGGTAAATATTTCCAGGGGATCAGTGAAACTGGAATTATCCGATGATAAAGACTGGATTTCAATTATCAATAAAGGTTCGGATAGTGTTGCTGACATATGCAGCAATGGAAGGAAAATTTATGGAATAACAACAGGTTTTGGTGATTCGGTAGACAGGGATGTTTCTGTAGAAAAAACAATTAAGCTGCAATATAACCTTGCAAAGTTTCACGGATGCGGACTTGGTAAAAAGTTGAGCCGTGAGATGGCAAGGGCGGTTCTGGTATGTCGTCTGACTTCTTTGAAAAATGGACATTCCGGAATCAGGATAAAAGTTCTGGATAGAATTATTGAACTACTGAAAAAAGATATCATACCGGTGATTCCTGAAGAGGGTTCGGTGGGTGCAAGCGGAGATTTAACACCATTATCTTATCTGGCTGCCGTTTTGTATGGCGAAAGAAAAGTATATTATAAAGGCGAAATAAGGGATACGGCCGAGGTGTACAGAGAGTTGGGGATTGAACCGATAGTTCCTGAACCTAAAGAAACATTATCAATCATGAATGGTACATCGGTCATGACTGCGATATCGTGTTTCGCTTTTCTGAGAGCGGAATACATCGCTTCACTTTCTTCAACAATAACTGCTCTGGCTTCATTGGCATTGATGGCTGATTCGGGACATTTTGATGACAGAATTTTTGCAGCAAAACCATTTCCCGGGCAAAGAAAAATAGCAGAGCTGATCAGAAAGGATTATGGAAAATTAAATTACAAATATAGAATCCAGGCGCCTTATTCGATAAGGTGTGCTCCCCATGTTATTGGTGTGCTGGCTGATTCGCTTCCATGGATGAGAAACTTTATAGAAACTGAACTTAACAGTACAAATGATAATCCGTTGGTTGATACAGAAACCGGCGAGTTCCTTCATACCGGAAATTTTTATGGAGGACACATTGCATTTGTAATGGATTCGATGAAAAATGCAGTGGCTAACATAGCAGATCTTCTGGACAGGCAGTTTGCTCTCCTTGCAGATTATAAAACAAATAACGGGTTACCCTGGAATCTGTCGGGTGCATCAGATAAGTCAATTAATCACGGATTTAAAGCTGTACAGATCGCGGTTTCATCATGGACTGCAGAAGCTTTGCAAAAAACAATGCCGCTTACATCATTCTCAAGATCAACAGAATGCCACAATCAAGACAAGGTAAGCATGGGAACTATTGCTGCAAGAGATTGTATCAGAGTAATAGAGTTAACAGAACAGGTTTGTGCTGCAGCACTTTTTGCTTTCTCGCAGGCTGTTGAAATCAGAATAAAACAGGGTGAACTTAGTGAGGAGAACTTGACTGAAAAAATAAGCAGAATAAAAAAGAATGTCCTTGACACTGCCGGGTTTGTACTTGATGACAGACCGCTTGATGAATCGCTGGAAAAGATAATTGCGTTAATAGTTGATCAGGATTTTGATGTTCAGATACCAATTTTATAGAAAAATAAGAAATGAAATCAATTCTGTTTTTAATTTTATTTTTTCAGATTATTTATGCGGATTCCAATGGTGAATTGTTCCAGAAGAAGATAAGTAAAATTTCAAATGATTCTGCATTAATAGAACTTTACGATAAATTTATCAGTGAAGCAGCTTTCTCTGCGAAATTTATTCAGACAATGCAGGTAAAAGCATTGAATAAGGAACTGGTTTCGAAGGGTAATATGGTGTTTATACCGGATAAAGGTATCGTGTGGGAAACTGAAAAACCGTATAATCAATACCTGCTTATTACAAAAAAAGGAGAAGTTTTTGAAAAGGATAATCCCGTTCCTGTTGGCGAATTCAGTTATGTTAAAATCATGACCGAAATGATAAATTCCGGTCTGGATAAATTATCCGGCATATTTGATCTGTTTTATTCGGATGATGATGTGAAATGGTTACTTGGGTTAATACCGAGAAAACGTGTTATGAGTAAATTTATCAGTAACATAATCATTAGTGGAGACCGTAATGGGAAAATTAATGAAGTGACAGTAATGGGTCACGATGTAAAAATTACGGAACTCAGATTTGAAGAACACAAAACTTTGAAAAAAGAAGAATTGAACAGAGTTAATGAAATTCTTAAACAGAAATAAAAATATTATAGTGGCTATATGGATCTTTATGATTCTTTTACTGGCGCTTATATCATTATTAAAAGTCAGAAAAGGTTTTATCATCGAGACAAATATATT
>DATGNN010000211.1:0-33995 GCA_035306725.1 Chitinispirillaceae bacterium
AATCTTATTCTTTGCTGAATTAAAAACTTCAAAATCTCTTAATGCAAACAACGACCTTTTACCTCTTGGCCATGTCATTAATTCCAGTTGTTCATTCCATTGTGGTAAACAATCTATTTGAATTCTAAGTTTTACCAGCACCCACATTTTTCCCTTATCTGCAAGGTCTGAAAAACCCAATCCCAAATGGTTTGCATGATTCCAGGCACTTTCCTGAAAATAATGAAATAAATTAACAATTCCCAGCCGGTGAAAAGGGTCAACTTCGAACGAATGCACCTGATATTTATCACACCAGATGCTTTTTAAATTTTTATCTTTTTGTTTCATTTTGTTTCCGGTTTTCAGTTAACAAATTTCTATTCAGATGAAAATTAATATACTCCGAAATGAAAGTGATTTTTTTTTGCAAAATTTACTGCGAAAAGATATTTTACACAAAATAAAAGGTTTATAGAACCGAAATCGTAATTTGAATTTTGTGTAAACAATTTACTAATATATTTCACTTGCATAATAATGTGCACAAAGCTAATTTATATACTAAATTACAAACAATTTGAAAGGAGTGGCTGATATGGCAAGAATCAGCAAAACTGAACTGATCAGACTTCAGAAAAAATTCAAGACCGATGCACGCATCGGAGAAGAATTTGGTATTACCAGGCAGGCGGTTCATCAACTCCGTAAAAAATACGGTATTGCATCCAGAACCGCTGGAAATCCGGAAAGAAACAAAGAAATGGTTGCAATGCGTGAATCAGGACATAGTGTAGAAGCAATTGCAAAGAAATTCAAACTCTCCATTCCACAGACATACAGAATTCTTAAAGAAACTGCAGCTCTTACTGCAAAAGCCAGTAAGAAAAAAAGCGGCAAAAGGAAATAAAATTACCCCGGTAAAACCGGGGTTTTTCTTTCTGCCCCACCCCCCTCTTCTTTCTTTTCCATCTGAAATCCAAAACGAATCAAACCTGACAAAATATTTTAATTGCTTCTTCGGGACAATTGTCTGCAGCAATTTGATACTCCTGCTCCAGCCAAGATGGAACTGCTTTATGTCGCGGAAGAGCTTTACCTTCGGTGCCCATGTCAAATGCATCAGGACAAAGGCTGGCACATAAACCGCAGCCGCTGCATGTATCATTATCAACAATAACCCTCATTATAACATACCTCCCTGAATTAAGCGAATCTGGGCATAAATAAAAGCAAGTAAAATGCCATTGTTTGTATTATCATATAGTATCAACAGTACCAACAGTATCAATTCTTTACGCTGTTCACTTCTCTTTGTACACTTATTCACACCCGAAAAAGTTGGGTATATTACTCCATACTCAAAAAAAACACTACGGCACACCATTTGCAAATTAACCTGTTGTAGCAACCATATACTATGTTGAACCAGCTAACTTTGCATCCATGTAAAGCATTTTGCATGGTAAATAGAGTTGTTTCGATGTTTCCATATCCGGCATGCGGGAAACTGAATAGATGAAAAACGGATTATTAAAAAGAAAACTGCTGAATCTTTTTTTTGAAGTTGACAGCTATTACAAAATGTCGACAAAAGGTATTACCGCAATCTTTCGTCCCCCAATTTATTTCAAAGATCTCATTGAACAGATGGATTATATTGGTTCCGGTACTCTTTTTATAGTTTTACTTGTAGCATTGTTCATCGGGATGGCACTTTCCTTACAGATCTCTGCCGAATTTGCAATTCTGGGTCTTCGCATGTATACTGGAAGGGTGGTAGGAATTTCTATTATAAGTGAAATTGGCCCTGTTGCATCTGCATTGGTGTTTGCAGGCCGTGCAGGTTCCGGAATGGCTTCAGAACTGGGCACTATGATTCTGGGTCACCAGGTAGATACTCTCCGCGTTTTCGGAATAGATCCTTACCGTAAACTGATTTTTCCTCGTATCATTGGTTCAGTGATTATGTTACCTGCCTTAACAATTATTGCAGATATGACTTCTCTTCTGGGAGGATATTATATAACCAGCATAGTTAACAATCAGAGCAGCACTGTTTACTGGGACTCGATTCGTATTGCAATGCAGTCACAATATGTAGCAGCGGGATCAATCAAACCTTTTGTTTTCGGATTTATAATTTCTTCACTCAGTTGCTATACTGGATTTACAACTCATGGAGGCGCTGCTGGACTAAAAACATCAACAACCCGTGCATTTGTTTTATCAACGATATTAATTATCATTTCAGATTTCGTTGTCACAAAAGTTGTTCTGTTCTTATTTGGTTATTCGGTATGATATGTTTCGACCATGTTGTCTTTTTCCGTTCTGACAGAATGATTCTTAATGATATCAGTTTTGAAATCAACAGTACTGAACGAGTTGCCATATTAGGGGGAAGTGGTGAAGGGAAAACCACAATTTTAAGGTTAATATTAAGGCTCCTTGTACCAGACAATGGAAGAATCATAATTGATGGTGAAGATATAACCAGCAAGCCGGAACAACAATTAAGAGTAGTAAGACGCAAATTCAGTATTGTTTTTCAGGATGGAGCGCTTTTTGATTCACTTACAGTCAAAGAAAATGTTGCATTTTACTTACGTGAATACACATCCATGAGTGAAATAGAAATTGATAAAAAAGTAAGAGAATTGTTAAGTTTCGTTGATGTCGAAAATGCTATAGACCTAATGCCTGAGGAGCTCAGTGGTGGAATGTTGCGCCGTGTCGCTATTGCACGTTCTCTTGCAGCACAAAATCCGAAAATGTTTCTTTATGATGAACCGACCAGTGATCTGGACCCATTAAGTGCAGCAAAAATCCGCAACCTGATTCTGAATCTTGATGAAAACAAACGTGGTTTTATTGTAGTTACACATGAAATCCGGGATGCATTAAAACTGGGAAACCGTTTTCTTTTTATCAAAAACGGAAAAATCCTTTTTGATGGAAACAAAGAGGAATTCATAAATACAGATATACCAGAATTACTGGAATTTCTGGAAAACTCCTGAATGGAGAAATATTAATGTATGAACTGCAGAAAAAATTCAAGCTATCCAGTTTGAGAACCAGCATTGTAATCACTTTGGCACTTGTCATTCTCTTTCTGGCTATTTTTTTTGCAGGAAATATTCACAACCTGTTTACTTCCCAATTCAGGCTTTTTGCATTTCTGCCGGATGTACAGGGACTCAGGAACGGGGCTCCGGTTTGGCTTCACGGAGTAGAAATAGGAAAAGTACAAAACATTGAAATTAACGATCGTGGTGCTCTCATTTCAGTTTCTATTAACAAAAAGCAGCAAAAAATCATCAAAAAAGATGCAACCATGCAGATAATGACAATGGGAATTCTGGGAGATAAGTTTGTAAAAATATTTCCCGGATTACATTCCAGTATTTCTGTAAATACAGGAGATACTCTTAGAGGTAAAAGTTCAATCAGTTTTGAGGAATTAACTTCCAACGCCTTTACTACAATGCTAAGTCTGGATACTGCAATTAACAAATTATCTTATCTCATTGTGCAGATAAACAATAATGAAGGTTCAATCAGTAAATTAATCAATGAACCGGAGCTTTATAATAATCTTGTTTCGGCTTCTAATAAATTGAACTATTTGATTAACCAGATAACTACATCTGACGGTAATTTTAAAAAATTTCTCAAAGATACAACTTTATATTTCACTGTATCTGAGATGGTTAACAAATTCAGTACTGTAGCCACTGTATTGGATCAGGGATTAGAAAATGGAAGTATTGCAAGTACGTTAATGAATGACACTACAATTACCAATGATTTAAAAACAATTTTTAATAATATCAGATCTGCAACCAGCACCCTTGATGATCTTATCGAAGATATTAAGGCTAATCCACGCAAATATTTCAAACTGGAACTCTTTTAATTACCCAGTGGCACAATTTAATTTATAGCAAACATTCAATTCGAACTGATTATGGTTTTACCAATAATATTGGCTGTCGTCGAGATTTTCGGGTTATTTACAATAGGCATTTTTGCACGGTTAAAAGGATACATTAATGAAAAGGAGATCGATAGATGGTCACATATGGTTCTGGACCTGCTCTTCCCTGCATTTATATTCTCATCAATTATTTCAGGCTTTAAGCCGGAAAAACTCAACGAACTCTGGCCTCTGCCTATTTTAGGTTTCGGACTTGTATTATATGGTACAATAGCAGGTATTTTACTGAAATTCGGTCTTTTTTCAAAAAATCCTGATAAACGCCTTACATTCATATATATATGTGCAGTAAACAATTCTGCTTATCTTCCAATAATAATTATCAAGAACATATGGGGAGAAGACGCCCTTGCCAATCTGTTTTTTTTTAATCTTGGAACCACACTGGGCATATGGACAATTGGCGTAAGTATTCTTGGTGCCTCGACACTTAAAAACATAGTTAAAAATCTCTTTACGCCCAATCTTTTTGCAGCTTTATTGGCGTTCTTTTTTTCTGCAAGTGGTTATACCAGCTCTATTCCTGGTGTAATTAACAGGATAATAACAAATGCAGGCAGTGCTGCCGTTCCATTAATGCTTGTACTTATTGGAGCTTCTCTTTGCAATAAACACGCCTTACGTATTTCCTGGCCTGTTATTTACATAACTACTATAAGACTGATAATAATACCATTATCTGCAATAGTTATTCTAAAGATGCTTCCAGTTACATCGGATGTGTTCACTATTACTGCGGTTGTTTCATTAATGCCTGCTGCAGTGGCATCAGTTATTATGACAAGAAGGTTTGGTGGTGACTCGAATTATGCAGCAAGTACTGCTCTGGTATCAACAGTGATGGCCATCTTAACTGTACCTGTAGCCATGTCGATATTGTTTTAAAATACTCCAATAAGTGATTAATTGATAGCAAATTGAAAATGTTTGACTGTTTCGTAGTTTTGCCATCCGAATAAAGGTGATTTAAAAGAGATTATTAAGCATTTCAACGCTTCTACATACCGAATGAAGGAAATCTTCAAGATTACTGAAACGATCTACCGGAACTTCAAGAAGAACTGTATCATTATATTCGTGTCGAGCCAGTTCGGCACAATACTCCTTCCACGGCACAATACCTGATCCCAAAGGAAAATGGTCTTCATGTTGATCTCCCAAAAGGATTGTATCATGTGCGTGTACATGTTTAACCCTGGCAAGAAAATGTTCATCAGGATACAGATCATGCTTCTTAAGATAAGAAGCTCTGAAGGTATGCCCGAAATCCCAGCAAATTCCGATACTGGTTCCTTCAATAAGTTCCAGGCAACCTTTATACGTATCTCCTAACCTTAGTGCACCTTTTGAAGATGCACTCCAGGGAGTCTGGGTTTCACAAAACGGTATTACATTGGAATATTTCAAAGCTGTCAAACTATCAATTGCAGCAAAAAAAGTTTTTGCACATAATAACGCTTTCTGTTCAGGAACCATGTGTGGTTTCATATTTGCTAATCCACCATGAAAAACACATGGAACGGGTGCTCCTGTGATCTCCCCTGTTTGGTGGACAATTGTAAGCAACCTTTCCAGATCATCATATCTGTTTTGATCAAATATTTCAGGTGCTAATTCTTTGTGCAAATATGGATGCAATGAAACTGAAACGCCTTCATTACTGAATGTTTTTGCGGTCTCATAAACGATCTCTGCTTCAGTATCTTCATTTATCGGGAATTCCACAAATGAAATACCCTGTTCACGCAGCATTAAACCAAGTAATGAAATTTCTGCATACTTTTTCTGCCATTGTTCATCTCCAAGTTCTTTCAAGGGAAGTTTCTGCCCATAAATTACACCATTGTCCATTTTTTTATCCTGATAAGTTTTATACTTTATGTAAATAGTAAAACATTTTTGGATTTCCCTAAAATGTTTTTCCTAATTTCATGCAAAATACAGTCCATTTTATGCAAAACAGATATGACATAGAGACATATTCAGGCGAAAACAGTTCACACTTATTCTCTATCGAGAATAATTTATTGAAATAACATATTATTCTAATAAATTTATTATTATATTATATAGTATATTTAGGATTTCGGGCTTAAATGTAACAGATATATAACTCTGAATCAACGGCACAGGCGGACGAATTAATTAAACCGGTTAATCAAAGGGTAAAATTATGGGCACAAAACAAATCAATAATGTTTCAAAGGGATTTCACTCTCTGTTTTTTTTAATCTTTACATCTCTTCTTTTCAATGTTAGCGGTGATGAAATTTGTTACTGGAGAATCAGTGATTGTCCCGAGCATTTAAATGGTGAAACTGTTACTGTTCCGGATAATGTGATTGCAATTTCTCCAACAGTAAGATCATGTAACATTGAAACTACAATCGAAGAAATGAAAGGCAAACCACCTTCAGTTTTCTTTGTCATTGATCATTCAAGTAGTATGTCAAGACTAGGAGGTGGTAATGATGTAGACGGTACAAGGTTTACAGTAACCAGAGATATTATTGATACAATCAGCCAAACTTTCCCAAAAGCAGAAATCGGTCTGGCTTTATTCAGAAATGTGCTCTATTTCGATCAAAGAAACAATGATATTGTCGTACCGCTTGATAATTATCCTGTTATAGATTCGATGGATTATGAAAACCAGTCGTATTTACCACTTCTTCGACTTGACAGTACATACACGATGAATGGATCCGAGATGAAAGGTATAGACATCATCAAATTTTTTCTCCAAACAGATACAGTAGATAGAACTGTAGATATCACATACAGTCCTGAATTCGAATCAGAACAGGGTACAAATATCAATGCTGGTTTTGAAGCTGCATTACGTGCAATGAGTAAATCAACCAATGAACCTGACAATCAGTTTCTGATATTTATCTCTGATGGAGAACCTTCCACTTATGGTCAACCCAGTTCAGTTGATATAAACGCATTTGCAGAAGGTCTGAATACACCTACAACTTTTACTATATTCATGCATAACACACGTAGGGTGGCACCGGGAATTCTGGATACGATGACCTTTAATATCCAAAATAATGGATATTCCGAAATGAATCAATACAGTGAAATATGGACCATAAGTACAAGTTATGATGTTCTCATGTCCCTTTTCAGGGAACATATCCTTCAACCAATTTTAAGAGTAAGATCCGGACAGGCTGTATCGATGGTTATTAATGATATTGTCTCGAACGACCGACAGCCAGACAGTTCTTTTGTTTTCGGTTCTCAATTTGGATTGAATCACGAATCTAATTCAACAGAGGTTAATATTGTAGCGACATATGAAATTTCAGACAGTGAAACGGGAGAAAAGGACGACAGCACAACAACTACAACATTTACAATAATCCGAAGCAGCAGTGTTCAAACACCTTCCATGGGGTCCCTTGAATGCTGGAATAGAGATCTTGAACTTCGCTTTAACGGAAGTGCAGTAAGCTCTGTAAATGAAACCATGAACACACTGGAAGCTGTTTTTATCGATAGTGATGGCCAATACAAAACAGTATACATAGAAATCACTAATTCGAATCCTGAAAAACAGGACTTGTTAAAACTTCCACTTACCCGAACAGATAATGAATTCAGCAAATCTTTTTCTAGAGAAATCAACGATCCGAATATTAATGATGATGTTTTTCAGCATCAGCTCTCAGACAGTATTATTCTCACTTACAGGAATCCGGATAATCCTCTGGATACTCTCAGAAGAGCTTACCCTTTTTCCATAAGCAAAACCATCTCATTTCCTTCAGCTGCTTATTATGACACTGACGCAAACGGTTTTGTAGACAGTATCTTTATCGCTGTAGATGGTACTGTTATCACTGAAGATCTTCCGGATCTTGTAAAAAAGATTAAATTGCCATCATATCGTCTTCTTAATGTTGATACTGTAAAGATCGTACCTGGTGGTTTAGCGTATATAGTAGATTGCAAAATGAACAGACCATCTACCAGTGTTACTCCTGATGACATTATAGTTATCGGTTCAGGTATTCTTTCCAATGGTGGAATGGTTAATGGAGCATCCCTGTCTGTGCAGGACAAAATGGCACCTGTTCTGATCAATGAAGCATTCCTCTCTTCTTCCAATCTACAAACAGATTCACTTAAAGTAACTTTTTCTGAACCTGTAGAACCATTCAATAATGCCAACCCGTTTTTATTTAGTAAACCTGACGGGAAACAATATCAGGTTACGCTTGAACCAGGAGGAAATTTTTTAGATGATAATACATATTTAGCACAAGTGAAATCTGTTCAAAGCGGGTTTACCATTGTTAGTGAAGACTCTATCTGGATTAATCCATCCGCTCAGATAGGTGATACTAAAGGCAACAAACAGACCAACTCTTCCAATATACGTGTTCTTTTAAATGTGAAATATCAGCCATATGACCTTACTCCTTCTGTTATTAACAACCCCATGAATCCAGACTTTCAAATACCTCCTTTTATCAGAAATCTGTATTCAGAAAATGGTTTACCCCCACCTGGGAATGGATTGATAATTGTTGTTGAACCAGCAACAGATCTCCCTCCAACAATTAATATTGATGCCAAGGTTACCATTTATGATGTAGCTAAAAATATAATCCAGAAAGACTTACCTATGGTTTTTGAACCTGACAGTCAAAAATTGTATATGGTATGGGATGAAGACCTTTCTATTAACAGAAAAGGTAGAAAAGTTGCTACTGGTACATATCTTGCTCTTGTAACGATTACTGATAATCATGGAATGGTACAAACGAAAAAAGTACCTGTTGGAATTAGAAGATAAATGGATTACTATCCTGAAAAAGCAGATCTCTTTATGTGATCTGCTTTTTATTTTAAGAGACTTCATCAAATAACCGATACTCTCCAAAATAAAGCTTCGCTAATCATTCTTAACGCGATTTTGATATTGTCCTGCAAATAATCGACTCTTAATCTCACATCTTTTAAAAGTGAGGTGTAATCCCTTTTAGAAGATTTAATCATGGTCACCTTTGGAATAAAAAATCAGGTTTAAATAGCTAAAACAATTCTTGATTTTTTGGTTCTCCTATTTATAAGATTTAATAGACGCTTAAGCGAATAACCTTCGAGGGAGCCTGCAAAAATGAAACGATTTAATTATTACATGGTATTCATACTCTTAATCTGTGTTTCGTTATACGCAAAAAAGCCTGCTAAATCCTTCATTATTGCCCGACCTGTTGATGCAGGTGCTATCAATGAAACATCAAAGGATATCTGGACAATAAGCCTTCTTGATGAATTAGTTCGATTCCGTCTTGAACCACTTAAAGAAATAAAAGTAGTCCCGTTACCAATTTTAAAAAATTCAATACCAGAAATTTCAAATCCAACAGTTTCCCTGAATTCAGAAATTTATTTCAATGCAGCAAAAAACTTTAAGACATCATTTATTCTGACACAAAAATTCGAATTAACAAACAATAAGATGATCGATTATTATCTGGAATGTATATCATCAGACGGTGATCAGTTAATCACGAGTTACGAATTGTCATTTACTCTTGAAAATATGGCTGTAAGCATTGACTCCTGTTTATTAAGTTTTTTAAAACAGATGGATATTACACTCAGCCCACAAACAGTAAATTTTTTCAGGATACCACTGTTAAGTAAAGATACAAAACTGATAAGGCAGCTTGGTGAATTGATTTCACAGGAAAATAGCAGTAAAACACCTGACTATTCACATTACGCAAGAGAATATGAAAAATTAATAGAAAAAGATCCTTTTTTACTTTTAGCAAACTATGCTGCTGGGCTGTCTTTTTTTTACAGTAAAGATTATAACAAATCTGCAAAGTATTTAAAGGAACTTCTGGACCTTACACCATTGCATACTTCCCTGTATCTTGTTCTTGCCAGAAGCTATCGGCTTGCAAAACGATACAATGAAGCATTTGATGTCTCAACCCAGTGTGAAAAAATGCATTTACGCTCAGTTCCCTATCTTCTTGAAAAAGCATTTGCTCTCGAAGGACTCAATCAGACAAATATGGCATTATCGGTCCATAAACAGATACTAAGTCTTAATCCCAAACAGCCGCAATCTCTTCAATTTCTTGCAAAGTACAAAAATGATATAGCTCAATACAAAAAAGCTCTTGTTTATGCAGAAAAATTAGTTTCAGTTTCACCCCAAAATGGTTATGGCTATTTTGAACACGGAAGGTGTCTTTTTGCAACAGGTGAATATGATCAAGCTCTGAAATCTTTGGAGAAAGCTAATTCACTTAATCCAAATGACAGAACAATCCTGGAATGGTTAGGCGACCTGTATATGAGAAAACAGGTTTACAGTAAAGCGTCTGATGCTTACCAAAAATCATATAATAACAGCAATAAAGATCTTAAGCTGTTACTTAAGACTGCAAAAGCATTTGAATTTGACAGTAAAGTTACAGATGCACTCAAATTACTGAAGGAGAACCAGAAGTCATTTTCTGATAATCCACAAATTCAAAAAGCGATTGGACAGCTTGAGTTAGTTAACGGTGATCTCGAAGCTGCTTATACTATTCTCGAATCATATTTGAAATCAAATCCTTATGATGGAGATGCTCTCTGGAATATGGGTAGCATTTACTCCAGAAATTCCCAGCCTGATCAGGCAATTGAGATGTACTCACGTGCTCTGCCCCTTCTGGAGAATAAAATTCAGTGTAAATTAGCAATTGCGGAACAGCATCTTAAATGTAAGGACTATAAAAATGCAAAAAAATTTCTTGAGGAAATCATTTCAGAAAAGCCAATAATAAATGCGCATAAATTTATGGGCGATGCATTTACATTAGCTGGAGATTTAAGAAAAGCATTGTCACATTATGATCAGGAAAGAAAACTTCATGGTGAAAGTATACCACTGCAGGAAAAAATCGCCAGGATCTCTTTTGAGCTTGAAGATTTATTCTTTCCTGCCAAAAAAGAGTATGAAAATATATTAAAAATGTCATCTGATCACACAGAAGCTCATTATTATTTGGCTATTATCAATCTTAAGGAAGGAAATCTGAAAACTGCAGAAACGCATTTAAAAAAAGCTTCCAGTCTTGGTAAAGGTGACGATAAAATTTATTTCAATCTGGGGCTTTTTTACAGCAGAAATAAATTGGATTCAAAAGCTGTACAGTATTATGAAAAATGTATCAAATACAATGATAATCACATACCAGCACTCAAGAATCTAGGTGAATTGTATTCCGGAATCGGTAGTGACAGTGCAGCGGCAGAAACTTATATAAAACTTTTTACAGCGGATAATTCACATTCATCAAAGCTTGCTCAAGCTGGTCATATTTTTCGGAAACTCAAACTTGATGACAAGGCAGTTGAGACATATGATCTTTTTCTGAAAAAAGGGTTTTCAGATTTTAGTGTAAATGCAGCATACTCCTCAATCAAATACGAAAATAAGGAATATAATACTGTAATTAAACTCTTACAGGGCATTAAAGGAAAATGGGTTGAAAATGAACATGTTTTGCTCATGTTTTCTGATGCAAATTGCCAAACAGGCCACTATAAATCTGCACTCCCCTGGCTTAAGAACCTTTTGTCGTTAAATCCTGAAAATACTAAAGCTTTAAAACTTTCTGCAGTTGCCAGTGAAAAAACCCAGGATACTCTAACTGCTATTTCCATGTATGAACGTTATCTGAACTTGTCACAGGCAAAAGACAGGTCTGAGGATGCTTTTCATCTTGGCTTATTATATGAAAAATCTAAAATGTTTAAAAAAGCAGTTTCACGATATGAATCCAATATTAAACAATATTCTGAGGATATCAGAAATTATGAACAGTTGGGGTCATTGTATGCTCAATTAGAAGATTGGAAATCTGCAGAACGGATTTTAAGAGCGGGCATCAAACACTCTAATGCAAAACCGAAGTTGACTAAACTGCTTGCTTTTACACTTGCTAAACAGAATAAATTATCTGAATCTGCAACTTTTTATACTGAATATCTTGAATTGGTTAAAAACGATGCGGATGCATGGAAATCCCTTGGAAAAATCTATTTTTCTCAGGGGAAACACTCCGCTGCACTCAAACCATTATCAAAAGCTGTAGAGTTACTTCCAAAAGATTTTGATTGTCTGTATATGTCAGGTGCATCCCTGGTAGAAACAAGTGAATTCAGTAAAGCAGTTGCCCCTCTGGGACGGGCCCGCTCAATAAAAAGTAAAAATTCAACTGTAATTGAACTTCTGGCACGCTGTTATAGAAATCTTAGAGAAACAAGTACGTTAACCACTCTTTTAAAAGAATGGATATCAATAGATCCTAAACGTTATGACATAAAAATGGAACTTGGAGCTTTATACCTGGATGAAAAAGATATATCTGAAGCAATACAAATGCTTACCGAAGCAGTCAGATTTATTCCATCAGAAGCAAAACCGTATCTATTACTGGCTAAAGCATATGAGATCCAGGGAAATGACTCCCTGCAGCACGAGCATCTTTTAAAAGGTTTAAGGTTTTCACCTGATAACTGGGAGATCAATTATAATCTCGCACGATATTACCGCGTAAAAGAGATGGTTGAAAAAGCGGAAAAACATTTAAAAATCGCCATGCAACAAAACCCAGGCAATGCCAATATCCATTTTGAGTATGGATATTACCTTCTGAACCGTTCTGATTATTCGCAAGCAGCTAAAGAATTCAATATCGCTTTGGAAAGTGAACCCAATAATCCTCTTTATCTTGCCCTGTATGCTTATGCAATCTGTATGAAAGGTGATATCACGCGTAGTCTGGAGCATATTACTGTCGCTTCAGGAAAAGCACCCACAGATCCCAGAATCAAATTTTGGGCCGGCAAGGTATATCTTCAGGCAAATAAAACTGAAACAGCCAGACAATTATTCAATGATGCTCTTACTATAAATCCATCTTACGCTGACTGTTACGAAGCTCTTGGAGACAGTTATCTAAAAGAAACAAAATTTAAAGAAGCATCGAAATACTATTTTCGATCCTGGGAGAAAGGTGGATACAATCAACTTCGTGCACTCAAACTTGGCAATTCACTTGCCTATGACAGGAAGTTCACAGAAGCTAAAGATTTTTATGAGGCTATTGTCAATAAAGATCCAGAATTCGATGAAGCGCTTTACAAGTTGGTTTATACTTATTGTGAGCTGGGTGATCTCAATAAAGCACAAAAAACTCTAGAACTTTTCAAGAACAATAACCGTCCATGGATGCAGTTGGCTCAAAGTAAAATATTCGAAACTGAAAATAATTCGGAAGCAGCTCTGGTTGCTTTATCAATTGCGAAACAGCTAGATTCCAACAACCCTTATTTACAATCAGCTTATGGACGAATTTACCTTAAAACCGGTGAATATGAATCTGCTATCATTGCACTGTCTACTGCGACCGCGATGGACAGCCTCAATATGGATATATGGGTAAATCTTGGAAAAGCATTCGAATTGAATGGCGATCCATCCTCAGCATTCCAGTACTACATGGAAGTAGATAAAAGGTATCCTGAGCATCCCGATATACATGCATTGATGGCAAAAATTAAGTCCAGGCAGAAAGCTCATATTGCAGCAATTCGTGTTCTGGAAAGGGGCATAAAATACCACCCGGACAATCCCAACCTTTTTTTTCTTATAGGTCGGGAATATGAATTGGCAGATCAGTATGAGTCCGCCCTGGAATCTTATCAGACAGCTTTAAAAAAGGGAAAAGGCAGACCTGCAGAAGCACTACGCTATATGGGGAATATTTATTATGATAAATTAATAAATAGCAAAAAAGCTAAAGAATTTTATAAAAAATATGTAAAAGCAAGTGATAATCCGAAATATATTACTGAAGTAAAAAGAAAACTTGAAGGTATCTAAATGTAAAAATTACTGTTAGAAATAGCGAATTCGTTTTTATTCCTCCCTCCTTATTTGCCCCCTGCATCTTTCCTGGTCTTGAAAGACCAGGAAAGATGCAGGAAGAACATTGTCAGGTTATTTAGAATTTCAATAAACTGTATTGGATAACAGACCAATACTTTAAGTGCTTTATACACAAAGCAGCATGAAAATATTGCGCGCATTATATAAAGCGCTGATTTTTAAGAAATAACAGCATTAATGCATTGTTCAGGAGGGGACATATGATTCCTTTTTTATTTTTGCGATTTTATATTTATTGTATTTGATACATCCATTTACCAGTTTTAAGTTATATAAAAAGAGAGGTGAATTTCTGAGTATTTGTTTATCTTGCAGAGGATTACATGTTTCATTCAAACTGGCCGAAACCAGTGCAAAAGCTGTCCGTGGTGTTTCTTTTGATATAGAAGACAAAACCACGTTGGGAGTTGTTGGCGAATCTGGCTGTGGAAAATCATTAACAGCACTTTCAATAATGCGACTTGTACCTGTTCCTGGTTATATTAAACACGGTGATATCTATTTTGATAACTGTAATCTATTAAAACTTCCGGAAAATGAAATACGTAAAATACGTGGAAAAAAGATTTCCATGATTTTTCAGGACCCTATGACCTCTCTTAATCCTGTTTATACTTGTGGCCAACAGGTTCTCGAAGTAATTGAACAGCATCATTTAAAAACTCCAATAGAGAAAAAAGAGTATATAGAGAATTTATTATCCGAAGTTGGAATTGCAGATCCGGGGCGCACCTATACAGCTTATCCTCACCAGCTAAGTGGTGGTATGCGGCAAAGAGTCATGATTGCAATGGCGCTGGCATGTTCTCCAAAGTTATTAATTGCAGACGAACCTACAACGGCACTTGATGTAACTGTTCAGGCAAGGATACTTGATTTATTACACGATCTTCAGCAGAAAAAATCAATGAGCATGATGCTGATAACGCATAACCTGGGACTTGTTGGAGATATCGCTAATAAAATAATGGTGATGTATGCAGGTGAAGTTGTAGAGTTTGCCTCAACAGAAGATCTATTCAACAATCCACTTCATCCATACACGACGAGCCTTCTTAAAACTATTCCCCATCTGGATAAGAAAAAATGTCAGCTTAAGGTTATTCCCGGAGAGGTACCCACTATCAGAAATATTCCACAGGGATGTCCATTTCACCCAAGATGTGAATACGCAAAACAAAAATGCAAAACAGAAATACCGAAACAGTATACACCTGATAGTGGTCATAGTGTAAGGTGTTTTTTGTATGAATAATAACGAAACAGTTGTTGATGTCAAGAACTTGAAGGTGCATTTTCCTGTTTATCAGGGCATATTTGGAAATGTCATTAATAGTGTTAAAGCAGTTGATGATGTATCGTTTAGTATAAAACGTGGCGAAATATTTTCTCTGGTTGGAGAATCCGGTTGTGGTAAAACTACTGTTGCACATTCAATACTTGGTTTAATTCATAAAACATCAGGATCGATAAAGCTGTCTGTTGGAAAATGGAAAGAATCTTCAATAGAATGGGAGAATCTTTCGAACTCAGAAAAACGTGAATTAAGAAAACAGATTCAGGTAGTATTCCAGGATCCTTACAGTTCTTTAAATCCACGAATGAACATACAGAGGATACTTGAAGAGCCATTTATAATACATAAGATTTGCACAAAACAAGAACGAACAAAAAGAATCATCAAACTTTTAAATAATGTAGGCCTTTCAACTGAATATCTGAATCGGTATCCGCATGAATTTTCTGGTGGACAACGTCAACGAATCGGAATCGCCCGTGCACTTGCAACAGAACCGGAACTAATAATTGCAGACGAACCAGTCAGTGCACTTGATGTATCGATACAGGCCCAAATAATAAATCTTTTACAGGATCTTCGCAGCAGCTTTAATCAAACGCTGCTCTTTATTTCTCATGATCTGGCAGTTGTTCGACATATAGCAGACCGACTTGCAGTAATGTACCTTGGAAAGATTGTTGAAAGTGGTACAGAAACGCAGATATTTGATTCGCCACGTCATCCATATACATCACTATTATTGCAAAGTATTCCTGTGCCAGGAAAAGGAAGATGTAATCGAAATATAACAGTTTCAGAAGATAAGAATAAGGTTGCTATTGAAAGGGGATGCTCATTTTTTGGGCGCTGTCCGTTACGAACAGACAATTGCCTGGATCATATTCCTCCTCTTCAGGACATTGGAGATGGACATTTTGTATCCTGTTATAACGTCCAAAAATAGTTCGGTAAAACAGGAAATTTTTATTGTTTCTATTTTTAATAATTCCTGTCTTGTTTTCAACATCTAAAAAATTTATATTTCAGTCGTTGTTGGGGTGTCGTCCAATGGCAAGACTCTGGATTCTGGCTCCAGCTATCGAGGTTCGAATCCTTGCACCCCAGCCATTTTTAATGCGACAATCTATGGCGCTATCGTCTAGTGGCCCAGGACGGGTGGTTCTCAGCCATCAAACAGGGGTTCGATTCCCCTTAGCGCTACCAAAAACAAACCCTGTAAGTAGTTGAAAAATAACGCTTACGGGGTTTTCTCTTTTAAACTGCTTTTTATTACACGAATGTTCTTTTTACCCTGTTTAAAACAGTAGCATATGGTAGTTAAACAATAGTTCGATAGTGGCGCAATTCGCAAAAAAATCAGGGGAAGTACTGGAAAACGGGAAATCCAGGCTCCCTTATCGTGGTGGATGAATAACAAGTTTTTTAATTTTACTTTTCGTTGTCTTTTGAAATCTTGGAGAATAAGCCGTAATCTGATAGAGATAAACATCCGGACCCAGGATATTCCCGATCTGATCTCTCCCATTCCAGAACACTCCATTTTCTCCGGTAGCTGCATTGTCCTTTATGACTCTAACAATTTTTCCACTTAAAGTGTAAATTCGTATTACAACTTTTGTATAATCAGCCATCCATTTTTGTTCAGTTTTTTCTGGTCTGAAGTAAAATCTGGTACTTTTTCCCATTTTCATCGGGTTTGGAACATTAAAAACCCTGTCCAGTTCATAATCATATTTTTGTTCAATTTCGACCTGAGGATCTAGTCCAAAGTTTAAACCATCATCCGAAATATTAAGATCAAAAAAAGATTTTGACACATTTCCTAGAAGATCCCGTGCAGAAACAGCCGCTTTATATAAACCAGGTTTAAAGATATTTTCATCAAAAACAATATTGGCACTCCCTTTTTTAAAACTTCCCTCAAAAAACTGGAATGTATGGTTCATGTTCCTCTTTCCAATAACTCCATCCACCTCAATTACCAGCCCTTCATCGGGACCTGTCCCGGTAACATCAATACCACTTTCATCTTCAAGTACTACTTCACATCTTATAGCAGATGTCAGTTCCTCCTGTTCTGTAATGTTACCAGATTCATCCAGGTTTTTAACCATTATTTGCGGGCCTGAAGTGTCGTTTATTGATGTAATATTTTCTGTACCATAAAAAACCAGATCCTGCTTACAACCTAACCCGACACTGTTTTCGTTTTCTTTCCAGACATAAGCTGTTACCCTGGCTCCCTTTTTGTCAAAAGACAAGTTTTTCGGTATCAGCAATTGTTGGGTGATTTTTCCATTGTTAATTTGTGATTTGCCCAGGAAAACCGGTGTTCCCGGTAACTGATATCGTATACTTTCATTACTACCGCCATCTTTTCGCATCGCACTGTCAGGCGAATTAAAAAGGCCAAGATAAATAAAGGCTTTTTTATCTGAAGAACCAAATTTCGTATCAATTTTGCCTTTTTTATCTAATACGGTTGCAGTAACAGAAATTTGCTGTAGTGCCATAACAGTATCAATTGATTTATTTTTGGTATTTCTGATTTCGAGATTTACAGTTCTGACAGGATTAACGAAACGTATTGAAGGATCTCCTAGTACAACATACAAGCGCCTTGATGTACTCACACCTTCCATTTTCGTATTCATAAGTGCTGATCCTACAGAATTGTAATTTGTATCAAACATATGCCTGTAAAAGGTTTTGGCCATAGTTTCGTTCTCAGTTGCATATGCAAGGCGGCTGCTGGAAACAGATGATACAGCTCCCCTCTGAGGAGTATTAACCAATGTAGCAGACAGACACTCCCTGTCGGGTAAATCGAATCTACCTACTGAACACGAAAAAGATGAAATGACAGGATAACGTTTATCATTATGCATGCTTCCTGTATGATTTGGAACAAGCACCCGTTCATCTGTCCACTGCACCTCTGAACCATGTCCGAAGAAATTAACATAAGCGACACCGTTATTGATTTCATTCAGTATGGCTTTTGAAACAGCAGGTTTCTCATAAGCACTGTTCCATTCATATTCATACAAATATATCTTTCTCATATCAATTGAAGGATTTAACTCTTTAATAACATCACTTGTTTTATCTGAAGAAGTGTGATGCCCCGATGTTCCAACTATTGGATCTTTTTTATCACCCTGCATGTCATCATCAGCAACAAACAGAGCGCGGTTACGCCATTCGCTGAAATCAGCCTGAAGCGGATCTTCAATCTCAATTACCTTCTTAACCAGGGCTGCTGCATGTTGCCTGTTTGTACAAGGAAAACGTCCTAACGCCAATTGCACCTTGCCATAAGCCGAAGAATCAGGATCTGTGTAAGCAAAATAATCATCAACAGCCTTATCAATGTAATAAAATGTCGGAATATAATTTGGAGCAGAGTACCTTACATTTTTATAATCATAATGTCCTCCACCAAAAAGAACTACATATAAAAGATTATCTGCATTCCAGAAGTTTCTGACAAATACCAGGAAATTCCGTATTGCAGTAGGATCAATGTCATTGCCTGAAAAAAAACGGTAAACATCATGTACTGAAACAACCTTTGGATGTGAAAATCTGGATTTTTTATGTTTAGCCAGTTCGATTGCTTCATTCATAAACTCAGGGTGTGTTATAATGAGAAAATCTGTTGTATTGTTTGCGGCTCTCAAGTTTTTTACAACAAATGAGTTTTCATTGGAGGGTTGCATATTTATCTTTTGTGGTAAATCAATTATCATATTTTCACTGCAGATAAAAAATTGTACTATACCTGTATCACACCAGGTATAGAGTCCCTGACTACGAATAGTATCTAAAAAAGAGATCTGTTGTTCGTCAGAAGGAATTCTGAAAATGTATAAAAGTTCATCACTCGTTTTATTAATACTGTAATGGAAAATTCCACTGTCCAGGGGAGAGAAAACATTGAATTTATCAGAACCAGTCGCTTCAAGCTTTCTTTTATATTTTACCTGAAAAGACACCAATTCAGTATATGAGGTATCATATGGTGCTACGAGTTTGATTTTTAATCTTCTATCATCCCATCGATCAACTTCATATTCAGTATCATTATTACATTCCTCAAAGATTTGCTTTCCGATTAAAAAATCGGCTCTCCCCCAATTAATATCTCTTTTACTTAAACGAATTGATCCACCATAATTCTGATCAAGTCCAGGTAATGGTATATCATATTCAAAAGACGGATTTGCTGAAGTAAGTTTTACCCATACCCAGTCCAATCCGCCATCATTATTATATGGCTCCTGAACCGATCTTTTAAACATGATTCTGTTAACAAAATTTCTGAGAGTATCACCTGGTTCATTGATCTGATTATATTTTTTCATACTTGAGCCGTTTACTGATTTTCTGCACAACCAGTAATGCCGATAATCATCATACCTGTCCAATCTAAATACGAAATCATTTATTGAATCCTCATAAACCCAATCAGATGCACCTGTAACGTAAGCGAGGAAAAAATCCTCATTATCAACCATACCATTATTATTTTTATCAACCCGCATAAGAGGTATTTCTATGAGACCATCTGGTATTTTGTTCTCAGTTGGTATTTCAACAGGAAGCTCTCCCTTTAAAGAGCCAAATAACGCTACCTGATTTATGCTTATTCTTCCAAACAGATCAAGAATTTTACTTCCAGTGATTTTGACAATACCGTTTTCATTTGTTGTCGCTTCATTTATACCTGTATGTCCATCACCAATTTTGAACAAATAGGCCTCATCCGGTTCTAACGGGAATGATTTAGCTGTTTTTTTCTGCAGCTTTCGTTCACACCATCCCCGGGCAATCTGATAATTCCATAACAGATTATTCATCATTCGATCAAAATCGGATCTAAAAGAGGACGAAACAGGATTTGATATGTATCTGGGAAAGTTAATCGTACAGGTTGCTTTGGTTAGTACTTTGATGATGTTTAAAGCAGAATCATAAACAAATGGTTTAATAACAAATTGAACAGTCTTGATATTTCCGGTTTTTGAATACATTGGATCAGAAATCCATACTGAACTAAAATTCAAATCGGGCTGACGGGTTTCATCCAGAGATGAAAACACTCTCATTAGCGGAGAGGTAAGTTTTAACGTTTTAATTTCCTGAGGAGAGAATGATACATCGGCATGCCCCTCTGGAGGTGTACCTAACAGCATGGAAAATCCAGGAATTGCTGGTTGCCCCACCTCACCAATAAGCATATTCTCACCCGAAAAACTAAGCGATATTACTTTCTTTTCATTTTTTTCTACAGAGATTGTATCAAAATTATCCAATTCCCAAGAAAAAGTGAATTTTGAATTATTGTTTTCTATAACTTTTATCTGAGCACTTATTGAAACAGCTGTTAACAGAAGAATCGAAAGCCAGTTTTTTTTGATCATTTTTCTCTCTTTAAGTTTCGTTAAACTACTACATATTAAAAATAATCTTTGAACTTTCAAAGTTCTGCAATATTTCAAACATTTACTTCATTAACCAAACGGGTATTTTACCTGATAATAAAACTCTGATAAACAATATAATATTGTATTGTACGAAATTTAGGTTCAAACTGTTTTCCAGGATCAAAAAGACCAGTTTAATCACCATAGCAACACAAGTGAGTTGAATAGAGACTGGTTGCGATTTATATTGTAATGTTTTATTAATCCTCATTTTAATGATTTTTACTTCTACCTTAGAGGAGCATTTATATGTCAAGAACCAAAGTACCTCATGACGGAAATTCAGCCTGTGCGCATGTAGCGCATGCAGTTAATGAAGTTATTGCGATATATCCAATTACGCCATCCTCACCGATGGGTGAAATATCGGATGAAAAAAGTGCTGCAGGCAAAAAGAATATCTGGGGAACAATACCCCTTGTTTCTGAATTGCAATCTGAAGGTGGTGCGTCAGGTGCAGTTCACGGCGCGCTTTGTGCAGGCTCACTGACAACAACATTCACAGCTTCACAGGGCCTGCTTTTAATGATTCCGAATATGTACAAAATCGCCGGAGAGCTTACGCCAACTGTTTTTCATGTAACAGCCCGTTCTCTGGCATGCCAGGGTCTTTCAATCTTTGGTGATCACAGTGATGTAATGGCTGTACGACAGACCGGTTTCGCTCTTTTGGCTTCAGCAAATGTTCAGGAAGCTATGGATCTGGCATTAATTGCTCATGGTGCAACTCTTGAAGCAAGAGTTCCTTTTGTACATTTCTTTGACGGTTTCCGTACATCACATGAGATTCAGAAGATTGAAGAGCTGACTTACGATGATATGAAAGCGATGATTGACGATAATCTTGTAAGGGAACACCGGGCACGGGCAATGAGTCCGGATCGTCCGTTTATCAAAGGAACAGCCCAGAATCCGGACATATACTTTCAGGGACGTGAAACAGTTAATCCTTTTTATGTCAAATGCCCGGGAATAGTTCAGAAATATATGGACATGTTTGCAAAACTGACAGGCCGACAGTATCGTCTCTTTGATTATTTTGGTGCACCCGATGCAGAAAAAGTAATAATTGCAATGTCTTCCGGATGTGACACAATACACGAAACAGTAGATTATTTGAATAACCAGGGTGAAAAAGTTGGTCTTATTAAAGTTCGCCTGTTCAGACCATTTGACATGAATTCTCTTATTAAGGCACTTCCTGATAATGTCAAAAAAATTGCTGTTTTGGATAGAACAAAAGAACCTGGTTCTGCTGGAGAGCCGCTGTATGAAGATGTGTGCACGGCAATCGGAGAAGCAATGCAGAACAAAACAGCAGCCTTTAAAAATTATCCAACAATAGTTGGTGGACGCTACGGATTAGGTTCTGCAGAATTTACTCCTGCCATGGTTAAAGCTGTTTTCGATGAGCTCAAAAAAGATTCGCCTAAAAACCATTTTTCTGTAGGGATTGAAGATGATGTTACCGGAAACTCTATTGATTTTGACCGTTCATTTTCAATAGAACATGATGATGTATACAGGGCATTATTCTATGGTCTTGGATCAGATGGAACAGTGAGTGCAAATAAAAACAGTATCAAAATTATTGCAGACGAAACAGATAATTTTGCACAGGGATATTTTTCTTACGATTCGAAAAAAGCCGGGGCCTTAACCATATCTCATCTTCGTTTTGGGAAAAACCCTATTCGTCGTCCATATCTTATAACCAAAGCCAATTTTCTTGCATGCCACAATTTTTCTTTCATTGAAAAATATAACTTGCTTGACAATTTAAACGATGGTGGTACATTCCTTTTAAACTCTGAGTACGATAAAAACACTGTCTGGAACAAACTACCCGGTCGGGTTCAGAAACAGATTATCGACAAAAAACTTAAATTTTTTGTGATAAATGGTATAGGAATCGGGCAGGAAGTTGGTCTTGGACACCGAATTAACACGATCATGCAAACAGCATTCTTTCAAATCTCCAAAGTAATTGATGAAAAGACTGCTATTGAAGCAATTAAAAAAGCCATCAAAAAAACCTACGGAAAAAAAGGTGATTCAATTGTTAATATGAATATTATTTCTATTGACAAAGCACTTGAAGGTATTCAGGAAGTTGAAATTCCATCACAGCCGACCAATTCTGTTGAAGAAATCAAGGTTGTTCATGACAATGCCCCTGAGTTTGTTAAAAATGTTACGGCCAGAATAATGAAACAGGAGGGTGATCGTCTACCGGTGTCCCAAATACCTGTTGATGGTATTTGGCCGTCTGGAACTACTCAGTATGAAAAACGTAATATTGCTGTTATGATTCCTGTATGGAATGAAAACACCTGTATTCAGTGCCATCGCTGCTCTCTGGTATGTCCTCACGCCGCTATACGCCCCAAAGCATACGACCCCAAATACCTGGAAAACGCACCCGCGGGCTTCAAGTCTGCAGAT
Source organism: Chitinispirillaceae bacterium (assembly GCA_035306725.1). Classification (GTDB taxonomy): domain Bacteria; phylum Fibrobacterota; class Chitinivibrionia; order Chitinivibrionales; family Chitinispirillaceae; genus JAAYEB01. Next base: position 23,199 of record DATGNN010000211.1, read on the forward strand.
GCAAAGGGTAAAGAACTGAAAGGTTTGAAATATACCATGCAGGTTGCACCCGAAGATTGTACCGGATGCGGTGCCTGTGTAGAGAACTGTCCAACAAAAGGTAAAGGTAATGCAATTGTGATGCAGCCTCAGACACCGATTCGTGAACAGGAAGCAAAAAACTGGGATTATTTTCTGTCCATACCAGATACAGATCCATCACTGTATGACAAAAAATCTGTAAAAGGAAGTCAGTTTATTCGTCCATTGTTTGAGTTTAGCGGAGCTTGTGCAGGATGTGGTGAAACAGCATACGTCAAACTGCTTACACAACTTTTTGGTGACCGTACCTACATTGCCAATGCTACAGGATGCTCATCAATATATGGTGCCAATCTTCCTACTACTCCTTACACAACTCGTCATGATGGAAGAGGACCAACCTGGAACAATTCACTGTTTGAAGATAATGCTGAACTTGCATTTGGGATGCGTCTTTCTGTAGATAAGTTTAACCAATATGCAACAGAACTTGCTCAGCAGATTATTAGCAACAGTGAAACTGGGGCGGAGCTGAAATCAGTACTTGGTGAGATTCTAAATGCACCACAGAATGATCAAGCTCAAGTTGAAGAACAACGTTCCAGAGTATCCAAAGCAACCGAACTGCTCTCAAAACCCTCTTCCGATACTGCAATAGAGCTATTAACCGTTATTGATTACCTGGTTAAAAAATCTGTTTGGGCTGTTGGTGGTGATGGATGGGCATACGACATTGGATACGGAGGTCTTGATCACGTTCTTGCATCTGGTAAAAATGTAAACATTCTTGTACTTGATACAGAAGTTTACTCAAACACCGGTGGGCAATCTTCAAAATCTACTCCAATGGGAGCTGTAGCAAAATTTGCAGCAAGTGGAAAGCCTACCAACAAAAAAGACCTTGCCATGATAGCAATGAGTTATGGTTACATCTACGTTGCCAAAGTAGCCATTGGAGCTAATCAGAATCAGGTAGTAAAAGCTTTTATGGAAGCAGAAAGTTATGATGGACCTTCACTGATTATCGCTTACAGTCATTGTATCAATCATGGTATTAACATGACAAAAGGTTATTCGGAACAGAAACTTGCAGTCGAATCCGGTCACTGGCCATTATACAGGTATAATCCGGATCTGGCGCTTCAGGGTAAGAGTCCCCTGCAGCTCGACAGCAAAGATCCAACTATTCCGTTATCTGATTATGTCTACAATGAAAACAGATACAAGATTCTTCAGCGTTCTAATCCTGAAGCTTCCAGTCAGTTTATTAACTCGGCCCAAAAAGCTGTTCTTGCCAAATTCAAAATGCTCAAGCAGCTTGCAGCAATGGATTCCGATACTGATTCGACAGAGGAAAAAGCTGATAATCTGGTTACCAGTAATTAAGTTTCTGACAATCATTTTGATTATTGAATCCCGAAAACATATTGTTTTCGGGATTTTTTTATTTCCAACTTGAGTCTTTTTTACAGGTTTTCGCTGCTTTCAATAATAAGATCAGGTAAAAACAGCATTTTTATAGTAAGCAGCTTTTAAAATACATCGACTATTCTTATAGCATGCCACGACTATGTAATACAATTATTGAGGAATTGATGAGTTACATGTAGTTACCATTTTGGGCTCAATCAATAACCTTTTACAAGCAGCTCAATCATCCGCGGAGAATGAGATGAGGCAATAAATGAGAAGTAGAAAGATGTGAATCGATTTCGGCAATTATTTTCAAACCCTGTAAACTCTAAGAATCATCACTCCCCCACCAACTTTGCTCAGTGATATCAGAGTAGTTTTTCAATTGCATAAAACCTTAGTGATATTATGAAACGTTCTCTATAGAAGCTAATAAAAAAGCGGTATCAGAATTCTCTGAAACCGCTTTCATTTTAATAATAAATTTCCTTTTACTTATCTATTGCAAATTTTAACAATTTCTTTTGTGTATTCTCAAGATTATCTTTGGCACGAACTTCAACATTATACGAACCGACATTAGCAAACTGAATCGGTCCTGTATACTTCTGTTCACGTCCCCCATTGATCGAAAACGTGACTTCTTTTACTCCCGATGCATCATCAATTACTTTCAGAAACATTGTAGTGGCGTTCTTGAAACGCAATGAAGATTTATCATCTGAGATGGGCTTGGAACTGAAAGTTTCCTCTACTACAGGCGGCGTACTATCAACCACAACAGCTATCATTCTATCTTCTTCGCGGTTATTTACATTATCGGTGCCGCGATATTTTAGGATAAACAGTCCCTCTTTCTTGATATTGAAAGGTTCTTTGTATGTGATATAGCTATCTCCTTCAAATAGATATTCGATTGACTTTATTCCGGAAAGGTCATCTTGTGCATTGAGTTTAATTTTTGTTGATGGTGTTATCCACAAAGTGTACTCATTTTTATGAACGGACCCAATAAAGCTATGACTGCTTTTTGGGGGTTTTGAATCCAGAACAACATTTGAACTTATCTGAGAATTTTCATTTCCTAATTTATCAACCACACGAGCAGTTATCAGATATTTTCCAGGTTCACCGGAAATGCAAAAGGGAGCTTTAAAAGGAACGCTTTTGCTTTTATTTACTGCATAATAGATATCGCGAATTTCGCTACGTTCATCTTTCGCTTCCACCTTAAACATGGTACGTGGTGATACAATTATCTGCTCGTTTGTTTTTGAGTGTACATCACCTTTACAAATTATTTTCCCGAGAGGTGGCGTATTATCAATAACAAAAGCGAACTGTTTAGGTTTTTCAATATTTCCCACATAATCTTCTGAATAAAAAACGAGTACCTGTTGATCTCCATCTTTTAATTTTTTCAGATCAACTGGTCCGTTATACAAATTAAATTTCTTTTCTTTTTCAAATCTATACCATGTTTTTTTTACACCAGATAAAGAATCTTTTGCAGATATCTCAATAGAATGGTTACTGGAAAGAATTGTTTTATTTTCAGCAGAAAGGCCACCAGCGATGACTTTTGTTTCCGGTGCACTCATGTCAACTACGAATTCAGTAAAAGCCAGATTGCTTCTGTTACCTACATTGTCGACAGCATAGGCATAAATGTTGTATTTCATTTCCTTACTGAAGTTGATTGTTTTCTCATAAGGTTTGAACTGAGCATTGTTAACAGATATATAAGATTTATCAACACCGGAATGTTTATCAGATGAAATTATTTCACACAGGATTCCTTTTCCAGAATATGTAATGTTATCCTGAACATGTAATGAAGCGCCACTTAATTTAATTTCACATTCAGGAGCATCACCATCAGAATAAAAACGTAATTTATATTTTTTCCCGGTTACCATATTATACCATCTGATAGCCTGTTTTCCTGTTACATCCAGTTTAATCCCGCTTTTTGTTGTTTTTTTATCGATGTTCACGTCAGATTCAACTTCCTGAGAATCGATTTCCTGTGAGAGCAAATAGGATGGAGCTCCACTGTCTGGTGATTCTGCAATTCTAATCCAGAATTCTTTTCCAAGCGGCCAATAAAGACGGTTACGCTCAATATCTTCATATACTTTCAACGAGTGCTTTAATGGTAAAACCTTTTCACTTTTTTGCTGAGCTGAAATCACTACAGCCGTACCGATTAAAAATAAAGCAAGAATACGCATCTTATTGTTCATAAGAGCATCCCCTTTCAACCATAATGTCACAACCGATTCAATTTTATCAAACCGATTAAGTTAACTTACATTTTCACACCTATATAAATTAATTGATTATACCTCATATAATGAGTTTTATTTTTACTTTTTACGTATGATTTACTCAATTTTTGAGCATAAATCCCAAAATCTAAGGGTATATACTCATGGATACCATCTAAAAATATTACCGATATTTGGAATTTTGTGTTGTAATGAACTACTGATTTGTGATAACCGGTTTAATATGGAGATATCAATACCTCCCCGGAAAGCACTGACATTTTGTTCAACCTGAGTGCTGTTTCTTGCACCAATCAGTATAGATGAAATACCCGGCCTGTTTGCAATCCAGTGTATAACCAAATCGATTAAAGGACGTCCGGCCTCAACAGCAATCTGCTTTAGCTGTTCAACTCCCTCGTACACATAAGGCCATACATCATCATCAAAAAGAGTTGTATTTATACGGTGGTCACCTGATTCAAATTCGAATTCTCGTTCAAATTTGCCGGTAAGAATACCCTGGGCAATAGAGCTATACGAAACTATTGAGATTTTGTTAGAGATACAAAATGGGATTAAATCTTTTTCTGCCCACCGCCACAGAAGGTTATAACATATTTGATGTGCATCGATTTTCCCTACTTGCATCACTTCTTTCATCTGATCAATAGAAAAATTACTAACCCCGATTCCACATATTAAGCCCTTTTGACGGGCCTTCTCTAACGCCTCCATCATTTCAGACAGATCGGCATTTCTTTTCGGCCAATGTATATAAAAAAGATCCAGATAGTCTGTTTGCAGCCTTTTTAGACTGGTTTCAATTGATTTTTCGATTTTAGAACAAGGAGTATACATCATCTTTGAAGCAATAAAAACCTTATCACGGATTCCTTTTAATGCTCTTCCTATAAGCTGCTCTGAATGACCTTTTCCATATACCTGCGCAGTATCAAAATGAGTAATACCCCGTTCAAATGCAGCCTTTAATGCATCTATTGAATCATTGTCATCCTGAGCGCCCCAGTCTGCTCCTCCAATTGCCCAACAACCTAACCCCAATCTTGATAGTGGTTTTTTAATTAAACCGATATGAGTAGATTCCAGTTTATTCATCTTTTTTGCTCTAAATAGTTTTTTATAAATTCATTAAAATAACCAGTTATTATTTCTGAATCATAGAATTCTTTTATACTTTAATCATGGGTATCTGTTTAAAAATAAAACAAGTATTCAATCTGTTTATTTGTTTCGTTATCATCGTATTGAGGAAAAACCCAGGTTCTTAATTCATCAAAAAACAGATCTTCGAATTTATTATGACTGATAATTTTTCCCACTGTTTTTGGATTGCTTATTGCACCCCGGGGTGAAATTGCGAATCGAACCAGTAGACTGTCCATAGAAGGTTTGAAAGTTGAACCGGACTGAAAAATTTCATCGATTAATGCTGGAGCATAATAATCTTTTATCAATTGTTCATAATATATCCCGCCGGATTTGAATTTTTCTGAATTTTTTTGAATTTCTCTTTTAATATAATAACTTAAACTTGCCCCGGAATTGCAGCCTTCCAGTTCTATTAAATCTACCAGATCTATCATCCCTTCAGGAAAAAAGGTACTGACTTCTCCTTTATAAGGAATATATTCACGTTGATTTAAAAAGAATAAATCCTCGGAATAATCAGCCTCCCATAACTCATCTACCTGACTAGCTCCATAGCATGTATCGTTATTGTGAATAAAGACCTGACGAATCACTCTTGCATTACATGCGATTCGCTGCATCTTCGGTATCTTACCAAAAGGGTCTATAAAAGCAGTACGAATACTATAAGTAGTTGAGCTGTCACCCCAAGGGAAAATTACAGTTATTGACCTTATTTGCCATATTATTCCATTGTCCAAAATTTCGAGATGATCCCATTTCTGCACAGGTGCGAGAGTATCTTTTGTACGATAAACCCAAAAACCTGCAAACTTATTTTTTAAAGCTGACTTTTCTTCTTCTGAGTATTCAGTAATATTCTGATAATTTTTTGTATCGTCACTAACCATGGAATATAACTGTGAAGGAAGATCACTTCTGACTATACTAAAAATAAGGATGGCAATGATCAAAATAACAGTTAAGATGATACTCTTTACAAAAGATGACGAAGCTGAGCTTTTTGTTCTGAATGAATGCATAACAACTCCATTTGTGTATTATGAACCTGAAATATTACATCAAACAAGCGGGTTCATCCTGAACCTGAACCAGACAATTCCTGTACATTATCTGCTTTGGGACATTGGTATGTGACATTACTATTACTAATTGCAGTTTTTTATCCCTGCTATGCCCTGCAACCGTGTCTTTAACAGGCATTATTTTTCAGATTTTAGTTTGGTTTCGAATTTCGTGTTTAATCTTTCGCATTTTTTAAGATTAGCTCTATAACCGACAATTATTGTGTAACGATTACGACAACGATACCGATACAAAAATAAACAGAGACATCTGACCTTCACAGCCATAAAACAGTTTCTATATTGCTGTTCTGGCAGAACACATCGTTATTTTAATCGTCAAAAACAAGATTCACTCTGAAAATTAAATATACACCAGAATTATTCCAATACCTTTTATTGTTTTCATCAATTTCAGTAATTTACAAACATGTCGACACGGTTTATTTTTACCTTCTTGTTTCAGAAAATAGATACCTGAACCGAATTTAATCTGAATTACATGATTCTATATAAACGGTGCAAAGAAAGCAGGAAAATTAATGGAAGATGCAGTTAAACAAATTCTTTTACATATTGGCGAAGACCCGGAAAGGGAAGGATTAAAAAATACTCCTAAACGTGTCCATGCAGCATATAAGCACTTGATGCAGGGGTATAATCTTGACCCTCAGAAGATCCTGAAATCAGCCATATTCAGTGAAGAATGTAATCATATGATAATTGTGCGGGATATAGAAGTGTTCAGCATGTGTGAGCATCATATGCTTCCATTTTTCGGAAAATGCCATATCGGGTATATAGCTCAGGATCGGGTATATGGTGTCAGCAAACTTGCCCGTCTGGTTGATTGTTTCTCACGCCGGCTTCAGGTTCAGGAACGACTGACCCAACAGATTGCATCATGTCTGATGGAACCGATAGATGCTGAAGGTGTAGGTGTAATAATTGAAGCCAAGCATTTGTGCATGATGATGCGCGGGGTTTCAAAACAGAATTCTAAAATGATTACTTCCGCCATGCTTGGCAGTTTCAGAACAGATAACTCAACAAGAAGTGAATTTTTGAGATTAATAGGTATGGAAAGGGTTTAAAAGCTTCTCCCTGGCATACCCGATTAAATTTAACAATACCAGACAGAATAAAACCTGTTCAAGTTTTATTCTGTAAGTATTGATTTAAACTATCATCCAATTTTAAAACATAGTACTATTAATTTTACTTTTTAAGTAATATTATCGTAAAATTTCAAATCAGGTGAAACATGAATTTTACAAATGGATTAAATGAAAGTCAGAAAAAGGCAGTCCTTCATAACAACAATCCACTTCTTGTTCTTGCTGGAGCAGGAAGCGGTAAAACAAGAGTACTGACATTGCGAATAGCCCGTCTTGTGCATCAAAAAATATGTAAACCTCAGGAGATTCTGGCAGTTACCTTTACAAATAAAGCAGCCGGTGAAATGAAGGATCGAATATCCGATACAACTACTCCAAAAATTGCAGATGCAATGACTTTATGTACTTTTCACAGTCTGGGAGTAAAGATTTTACGTGAAGACGGAGAAATAATTGGTTTAAATAAAAATTTTTCCATAATCGATGAGCATGAAAAAATTTCGATTTTCAAAACAATTATGCGTTCTACCGGAATAAGAGGTCTGCAAAAAGAAGACCCACAGAAAATAGCAACAAGAATCAGCCTTGCTAAAAATGCATCATTAGACCCGGATCAGTTTAAATCTGACAATCCGGATCAACGCAAAATCGCAAGAGTATACTCCTCGTATAATAAGATTCTCATTAAACAGCAAACAGTTGATTTTGACGATCTTTTATTGTTACCTCTTCAGATTTTGACCAGACATCCCCAAATTCTTGCAAAGTATCAGAAAAAATTCAAATACATTTCCATTGATGAATTTCAGGATACAAACGCAGTACAAATGAAAATTGCATGCATGTTAGCTCAACCTCAAAACAATCTCATGGTTGTTGGTGATGATGATCAGGGGATCTATTCGTGGAGAGGTGCAGAAATCGAGAATATTATTTCATTTTCTTCACGTTATAAAAATTGTACAACCGTTATTCTCGATAAAAATTACCGTTCAACACACCAGATTCTGGCAGGAGCACATGCTGTAGTATCCAAAAACAGGGTCAGAAAACTAAAAGAAATTACAGCAGTTCGTGGAACTGGTGATCCTATAATGCATTATAAAGGGGATGATGAAGAGGATGAGGCAGTGTGGATTGCCGAAAAAATTGCAGATAACCACAAACACACATCATTTAAATATAGTGACCACGCTATTTTACTCAGGACCAATGCAATGATGCGTCGCTATGAAGAGGAACTTAGAAGAAAAAACATTCCTTATAAGGTCAGTGGTGCAACGAGTTTTTTTGATCGCAGGGAGATTAAAGACTTACTGGCGTATTTGAGATTTCTTTCAAACACCAATGATGAATTAAGTCTTATGAGAGTTTTAAAGGTGCCGCATAAAGGAATAACACCTTCAACGCTGGAAATTCTTGACGATTTTGCTGCTTTACGTAAAATGAGTCTTTGGGATGCAATGATTCGTCACAATGAACTTACAAAAATCAGTGATTTACAACATGGTAAAATCGAAAGTTTTGTATCATTTTGTCTCAAATACCAGGAATTTTTCTCTACAGGCCGACTAAGCAGTGCTGTACGCGAAATGTTAAACGAAACCGGATATCTGGAACATCTTAAGCGAGCAAGCAAGGATGAAAAAGACCCGTCCAGAAGAATGGAAAATATTGAAGAAATTGTTCACGGAATCGAAATATATGAACAGAAATTTAAAAGGAAAAAACCTACCCTGTCCGGCTATCTTCAGGAAATTGCACTGGTTTGCTCAGACAATGAAGATGACGATGAACAACAGAAAAGCGGCGTTGTACTTATGACATTACATAAATCCAAGGGACTGGAGTTTAATGTCGTTTTTCTTGCAAACCTGGATAAAGATTATATACCTTCACCACGTGCTGTTTCTGAAGGTAATATTGATGAGGAAAGAAGGCTTTTTTATGTTGGTATGACCCGTGCACAAAAGCAGCTTTATCTTACATACCCCGGAACAAAAGTTTACAGAGGTAAAAACAGGACAGTTACCCCATGCCCATTTCTCAACGAAATACCACAGGAGTACCTTGATGGAAAAATCGGCGAAAAACAGGACGAAGAAAAAATAGAATTTATTGAGAACTTTTTTAAGGAAATTAAAGGTAAATTTTCAGAAAAGGAACACGATGTTACAGAGGTTCAAGATAAAAACAGCTGATCCCGGGTAACTTAACCTGATTATGAACCATATTTTAATTACATGTTTTAAAAAATCAACTGATTTTTTCAGATAGAATTAACACAGGTTTTAATGAACATTCTACCACATCCCGAAGAACATAGTCCCAAACAGGGAATTGCAGTTTTACTTTTCAGTGTCGCAATTCTGGTACTGGGTAATAATCTTCAGGGCACCCTTCTTGGCGTCAGAGCCGGTATAGAAGGTATGAGGGAACAGAGCATTGGCCTGATGATGTCTGCATACTACGGTGGTTTTGTTACAGGATCAATTCTTTTCCCAAGACTTGTTTATTCAGTTGGTCATATCCGTACCTATGCAGCACTTGCATCAATAGCATCGGCTTTGACTTTATTGTATTTACTTGTGATTACAATACCTGTATGGATAATATTGAGATTTTTTCATGGTTTGTGTTATTCCGGAATGATTCTGGTAATTGAAAGCTGGCTTAACGGATGTTCCGACAGGAAAAACCGTGGAAGCATCCTGGCAAGCTACGGAATAGTATTCTGGGGGTGTTCTGCCATAAGTCAAATCCTGCTTACAACCGCAGCACCTGATGGTATAGTTCTTTTTTGTTTAATTTCCATACTGGTTTCTTTTGCCATGGTGCCACTGACTCTTGCACCTTCACGAACTCCCGTAATAATTAAAACAAAGAGAATCAAAATTTCACGTCTCTTTACAATATCACCATTGGGTGTTGTAGGAGTGTTAGCCAGTGGTTTGTGTATTGGAAGTGTCTGGGGAATGGGACCGGTTTTTGCTCAAAGCATTAATTTCAACACTACAGGCATTTCACTGTTTATGGCTTCAATGATGTCCGGAACCCTTATTTCTCAATGGCCTTTGGGACGCCTTTCGGATATGGTAGACCGCAGGGGTGTAATTGTCACAGCGAGCATTGTTGCAGGATCTGTAAGTCTTATTATGGCATTTCAGGAAAAGTATCTACTTCTGCCACTAACGATTCTTGCATTCCTGCATGGCGCATGTGCTTTTCCCCTTTATTCTCTCTGCGTAGCCCATGTAAATGACCGAATACATGAAGAAGAAGTTATCGGAACTGCAGGTACACTCATTTTTCTTCAAGGCATAGGATCGGCATCAGGCCCCTTTGCATCAGGTGTCTGTATGGGGTATCTTGGCCCACAAGGATTATTCTTTTTTGTTGGAACAGTACTGATTCTGTTATCACTTTACGGAATAATTGTTATTACACAGAGGAAAGCGGTTTCGGGCAGAATCAAACAAACGTTTATTGCATTACCAAGAATAAGCCACGTATTTTTAGAGAAATATGTACATAGAAAGAATCAAGGTAACTGCAAAACTAAGAATAAATCAAACCTGAGTGAAAGCAGTTGATTGACAAAAAACGCTCTGACATTTTAATTCCTGTATTTCTGAATAATTATTCACATTCATGGTTAGATATCGGACAACTCTAACCAAGCCAGATTGAATTACGTTTTCACCCCTGGTCCGGATATTCCAATCATTAAAAAGGTAC
>DATGNN010000212.1:0-33231 GCA_035306725.1 Chitinispirillaceae bacterium
AGTTAGCTATTTGGGTTTGTGGCATATTAATACTGTTTCATTTTCACTAAATCCATTAAAATTGTCGAACTTTTCTGTGAAATTTATTATCTCAACTTTGAACCCAACATCCTCAAGTCTGTCTTTAAGACCATTTATTGAATATATTCTGACATGATCCGATTGCCCAAAGAAATGTTCTCGTTCTTCAGGTGTTTTTATGGTATCGTTTTCGAAAATATCTACGCCTTTAAATGGTGTTTGAATCAGGCAATATCTGTCCTTTTTAAGAACTCTCCAAAGTTCTTTCATTGCCATAATATCATCATCTATATGTTCAAGAATATGATAACAAATAATTAAATCAAAACAAGCATTTACCGAACCGATATGTTTGATGTCATATGAGATATCAGATAAAAAGTCACCTGATAAATCAGAGCTGAAATAAGAATAGTTTCTTTTTTTCATAACCCGGTATATGCTTCGTGAAGGGGAAAAATCAAGAATTTTATAATTATCCTTTAGTAATTCATAATCATTCAGAATTTGCCAAAGCCTTCTGACTCTTTGAAAACTGCCGCATCTTGGGCAAAGTCTGTTATCATTGCCAATTTTTACAAAAGAACGAATTGTTTTATGACAGATGTTACATTGAAAAACATTGCCGATGTAAAGTAGGTAGTACAGGTATCGAAATGGATATTCATACCGAAATAAAAATTTTCTGGGTATGAGTTTTAAAAAAACATGTTTAATTTTCTGGTACATGGTATTGCCTCTTTTTGTTTAATAAAAATGAGCTGTGTTTGCAACCCGGTAAATGTTTACCTTTTAACAAAATCTTCGGGGGGGGGGTACCGATAGTGTATTCAAGTTGAACCAAAGTTTGAAAAATAAATTAAAACATTCGTCTGGTTATGAAATAATCTTCAAATATTAATATTACAAAAAAACCATCATCTTTCCCCGGGTTTAATCATTAATCATAGTGTAACAAACTCTCACAGTTGCATAATATATATTAATAGGACTTATTGATTATGGGGAATGATTTCTCCAGATTCAGAAGCATCTGGTAGAATAAATAATTGTATGTTACCATTTTTGGTGCAATACAGGGATCTCCTCACTGAAACAGAACCTCCGGATCACAGAGGGAATGTAAATTTCGCTTATAGTAAATTTTTCCGAATATTACTGTTCATAATTTGGCATCTTAAATGAACTCTTAATTAAGAGGGGTTGATCATGAGTTTTGAGCAACTGCTAAGACCAAAATCTGTGGCGATTGTCGGGGCGTCTGCGACTCCTGGCAAAGTTGGTTATGAAATTCTTCAGAATTTGATTAACGATCAGTTTGAAGGTGAAATTTATCCGATTAATCCTGTTGCAAATGAAATACTGGGTAAAAAGTGTTTCAAAAAGTTAAACGAAGTTCCTGGTGAAATAGACCTTGCAATATTTGTTATAAAGCGTGACCTTGTGATACCTTTACTTCATGAATGTGTTGAAAAAGGTATAAAAGCGGTTATTGTAATCACTGCTGGTTTTGGCGAAACTGGTGAAGAAGGCAGGAAACTTCAGAAGAAGATGGTTAATCTTGCAAAAGATAATGACATCGCGCTTGTAGGACCGAACTGTTTGGGTTTATTGAGTCCGTGGAATAATTTGAATGCTTCATTTGGGCAGAGTATTGGTGTTCCAGGCGCAATAGCGTTGATTTCACAATCAGGTGCTCTTTTAACAGGTGTTCAGGATATTGCTGCGAACGGGAAAATGGGTTTTTCTGTATTGGCGTCAATTGGCAACAAGGCTATGCTTGACGAAGTGGACTTTCTGGAAAATCTGAAAAGTGATGAAAATACAAAGGTAATATGTGCATATCTCGAAAACATTTCCCGTGGTCAGGATTTTATGAGAGTTGCCGAAGTAGCAGGGAAAGTCAAGCCTATTGTTATTGTCAAGGCAGGACGGACCAAAGCCGGAGCTAAAGCGGCTTCATCGCACACTGGAAGTCTTGCAGGAGCTGATTCTGCTTATGCTTCAGCTTTTGAGCGCACTGGAGTAATTCGGGCAGAATCAATTGAGCAGCTTTTCGATATTGCAATGGCGTTTGCCTATCAACCGCTTCCCGAAGGAGACAGGGTTGCTGTTGTTACCAATGCTGGAGGGCCGGGGATAATGATGTCGGATGCAATTGAACTTTCAGGATTAAAGATGGCACAGCTTGATACAGATACTACACAGAAACTTCTGGATATACTTCCTGCAGCGGCATCGGTGCATAATCCTGTTGATGTGCTTGGGGATGCTTCAGGTGAAATGTATGAAAAGGCAATGGAATTACTTCTGATTTCAAATTCTGTTGACAGTGTAATAGTAATACTTACACCGCAGAAAATGACTGATGATCAGGATGTGGCAAAACGGGTTATTGATTTGTCAAAAAAATATAATAAACCGATATTTACCTGCTTTATTGGTGCTGATATCATTGCAAAAGGAGTAGATCTTTTAAGAGAAAACAAAATTCCACAGTATCCGGTACCGGAAAGAGCTGCAAAAGCAATGTTGGAAATGGTAAAGTACTGCAGGTATAAAAGAAGGCCGTTAAGGATTGTGGAAAGGTTTGCTGTTAATAAATACCCGGTAATAAAGATCATAAAAGCATATCGTTCGCGTGAATTGTTTGAAATAGGTGAGGTCGATGCCAAGGCGATCATGAAAGCATATAATTTTGATGTTCCACCGGGAGCTTTGGCAATATCGGTTGATGAGGCTACGAGGTTTGCTGATGAGCTTGGATATCCTGTAGCTATGAAAATTTCCAGCCCTGATATTCTTCATAAATCTGATGTCGGTGGAGTGAAAATAGGGCTTCACAACAGAGGTCAGGTTGAGGATGCTTTTGAACTTATGATGCTTCGTGTAAAGAGAAAAATGCCGGATGCAGATCTCCGTGGGGTTCTTTTGGAAAAAATGGTTCCCGCTAAAAGAGAAGTAATTTTAGGAATGAGCAAGGACCCGCAGTTTGGTCCGGTATTGATGTTTGGATTAGGGGGTATTTTTGTCGAGGTTTTAAAAGATGTCAGTTTTGGACTTGCTCCGATTACAGCTGAAGAAGCAATGAAAATGATTCAGAGTACAAAATCATATAAATTGCTTATTGGCGCCCGTGGACAGAAACCGGTAGATATTATGGCTATAGTTATAAATCTCCAGAGAATGTCGCAGTTGGTAATGGATTTTCCTGAAATTTCGGAAATTGACATTAATCCATTAATGGTTGGACCAGAGGGTGACGGTGCCCATGTTGTTGATGCACGCATTATCATTAGCAAGGAGACCAATAAATGACTGCCTGGAAAGAATTATATGACAGCAAGCTGACTAACGCACAGCAGGCTGTGCGTTTGATCAAGTCAGGAGCGCGTATTCTGATAAGTACCGGCTGTGCTCAACCGCAGACTCTTATTGAAGAGCTTGTGAGGGAGGAAACAGAAATATATGATGCCGAGATTTATACTCTGTTTCCTCTGGGACCGGCTCCTTACATTAATGAAAAATTCAGCAAAAAATTCAGAGTATGCAGCTTTTTCATCTCTCAATCAATTCGTGAGGGTATAAATCAAAGATATGGTGATTATATTCCTGTATCCATGTCGGAAATACCTTTTCTTTTTAAAAGTGGCAAAATACCACTGCATACGGTTTTGATACAAACAAGCCCTCCGGACAGTAATGGTCAGTTAAGTCTGGGTATTTCTGTTGACATTGTTAAGTCAGCTGTCGAAAACAGTCTTACAGCAATTGCAGAAGTAAATAAAAACATGCCGATTACATCCGGTGATTCATCAATACCAATAGAGATGGTAGATGCCATAGTCGAAAGTGACAGACCAGTTCTGGAGTATTCGTTTAATACCGACGACCCGGTATGTGATACAATCGCCAGGAATGTTGCTTCACTGATTGATGATGGTTCTACTGTTGAATTTGGTATTGGAGCTATCCCACAGGCTGTTTTCAGATATCTTGACAAAAAAAAGGATATTGGAGTTCACACTGAATTTTTTTCTGACGGTATTATTCCGCTTATTGAAAATGGTGTAATTACAGGAAGAAGAAAAGGACTAAACAGGGGAAAAATTGTTGCAAGTTCATGTGCAGGATCAAAAAAACTGTATGACTACATAAATGGTAATCCTCTTTTTGATTTCCGCCCATCGGAATATGTGAACGACCTTTTTATTATAAGTCAAAATCACAAAATGGTTTCTGTAAATTCAGCTCTGGAAGTGGACATAACGGGTCAGGTATGTTCTGACTCAATTGGGTATGAATTTTTCAGCGGGGTAGGCGGACAGGCTGATTTTACCAGAGGTGCTGCAAGAGCAAAAGATGGGAAATCCATAATCGCACTGCCTTCAACTGCTAAAAACGGTTCAGTTTCACGAATTGTTCCATCACTTTCTGAGGGTGCCGGAACAGTAGTGACCCGCAGTGATGTCCATTATGTGGTAACTGAATATGGCATAGCAGATTTGTTTGGCAAGAGCATTCGTGAGAGAGTTCTTGCACTGACAGAAATCGCACATCCGGACTTTCGCAATGAGTTACTAAAAACTGCAAAAATTCATAATTACATTTTTCCTTATCAGAAAGAACTGCCGGTTGAAAGTCTCAGGTATTTACGTGAATACGAGACAACGCGAACGCTTTCGGAAGGAACTGAACTGTTTTTCAGACCGATTCGACCCACTGATGCAAAAGAGTTACGGGATATGTTTTACTCACTTTCTGAGCAATCAATTGCTTTCAGGTTTTATGAGCAGATTAAAGCATTCCCACACAAATTTATCCAGGATTTCACTGCAATAGATTTTTCAAAAGATATGGCGATTGCTGCAACGGTTCAGGATTTGGGGGGGGAGCAGATTATTGGTATTGCTCAATATAATCTGGATCCTGCGACAAAAAGGGCAGAGGTTTCTTTTCTGGTTCGTGATGACTGGCAGGCAAAGGGGGTCGGTACGATTCTTCTTGAAATTTTAACCGATATTGCGCGTAAACGCGGTGTCGTCGGATTTAATGCAAAAGTTCTCGTACAGAATCAACTGATGCTGGGAGTTTTTTATAATTCCGGGTTTAAAATTACAACTAAAAAGGAAGATGACCTGTATCAGATTTCATATAATTTCCGGAAAGAGTAGTTTACTTTTAAATACCGGATTTTAAAGTTCTGTCTCGATCCGGTGTTTATTGAGTGACAAAGTATTTTCTTTTTTGCCATGGATTATTATCTGAATTTACATGTGGGTTTTTCTGTATCTTTCAAAGGGACTGGAATGTTTGTACTAACCTGGAACAATGTACTTTTTAGACTATATTGAATTCACCAAATGTTGAGTCAAAGTGTCAAAGTATACATTAAAATAAATGAAATTTTCTGTAAAAAAAATGAATGCAGTTTGAAAACTTATCCATATATGTATGTGAGAATCGTAATGTGCATAGGATAAATTTGAGGTTTCTTTTTCACCTGCTTTTCATAAGAGGATTATGAGTCTGCATATATTCTGGTTGTGTTTTGTTCCGCTTTTTGTTGCTGTTGATCCTATTGGGGTTATGCCGATTTATTTATCGATAACAGAAGGAATCGAATTACACAGACGCCGTTCAATCGTTTTTACTTCTGTAATTACAGCCATGATTGTTGGATTACTTTTTTTATTCATTGGAGAGGCTGTTTTTCGGTTATTGGGGATTACGGTTGGAGATTTTATGATCGCTGGTGGGGTAATACTGTTTCTGATTTCTGTAAGTGATCTGTTAACTGTAGAAAAATCAATACGTAAGGTAGTACGGGCAGAATCAATGGGACCGGTTCCCATTGGTGTACCTCTGATAGCAGGGCCTGCCGTTCTTACAACAGTTATGTTGCTTATTCAGGAGTATGGTTTTTTTCCAACTGCTGTAGCAATGATTGCCAATATTCTTATTGCAGGGGTAATATTTTTGCTTTCTGGACATATCATAAGAATAATCGGGAATTCAGGTTCAAAGATAATGTCCAAAATAGCGAGTCTGTTTCTGGCTGCGATCGCAGTAATGATGGTTCGAAGGGGTATATTTACCATATTGGAAAACAATCTGATGTAAAGATAAAGAGCAGGGTGATTTATGTTAAAAAGGGCTGATGAAATCAAAAAACATCTTTTTTCTCTTACTACAAAAGGTATAAAATATGATCTGGAGAGAATTAGTAAAGCAGCAGAAAAATGCGGTTCACCTCAGAACAGTTACAGAATATTTCATATAGCCGGTACAAACGGCAAGGGGTCGACATGTTTTTTTCTTGAGTCAATACTCCGTGCAGGTGGATTCAAAACAGGTTTGTTTACATCTCCACATATAGTCAAATTTGAGGAAAGATTTCGAATTAATGGCAAAAATGTAAAGGAAAAGGAGTGGGCCGATGTTTATCAGGATTTGCATTTGATTATTGAAGAGTTTGGCCTGACTTTTTTTGAAGCAATTACCCTTATTGCATTCGAGCTTTTCAGACGAGCGGGTGTTGATTATATGGTATGTGAAACAGGGTTGGGGGGGAGGCTTGATGCCACCAATATCATAAAGCCTGTTGTTTCTGTAATAACTGCCATTTCAGTGGATCATCAGGAATATCTTGGTAATTCAATTATTGATATTGCAGAAGAAAAGGCCGGTGTCATTAAAGAAAATACTCCTGTAATAACCGGAAATAATGATAACGATGAGGTTATAAACCTTATTAAAAGGGTGTGTCTGGAGAAAAATACACTCTGCAGAATCGTTTGTGAGGATCAGTATACAGTAAACACAAGCAAAATGTTTACAGAATTTAAATGCGACGGATTTGATTACCAGATTAAAACACCTGGTGATTTTCAGGTTAGAAACGCATCATTTGCCATAGAAGCTGTTAAACAGGCCGGTTTATTTGATTATGGAACTGTATACAATGGACTAAAAAATACATTTATACCTGCAAGATTTCACCAGGTTAAAATTAATGGTAAGACAGTTATTTTCGACGTAGGGCATAATTGTCAGGCTGCAGAAATATTAAAAAAAGCGATTCAGAATTCTTTTGGAAGTAAAAGAATATGTATTGTAACCGGAATCATGAAAGATAAAGATGTTGCAGGAATACTTCAGATATATTCAGGTTTTGCTGATCATATTATATTAACGCGCCCGTCTACACCCAGAGCTGAATTCCCGGAAAAGATGGTTATGATGATAAAAGATAAGGGAAGTACAAAATTCAGTATTAAAGACACAATACCACTGGCCGTTGCAGCCTCATTTGAAATGGCAAATGATATTGTGTGCATATGTGGTTCCTTTTACACTGTAGGTGAAGCCTTTGATTATCTGGGAATCGAAACATGAGGATTACTCAACTAAACAGTTCATTTGAGCAGAAGACAGAAAATGTTACCATGTTCACCTGTAAACAAATATTACCGAACGGAATCTTGAACATATTTACCTCACCTGATAATATATTGTTTTTTTATGGGAGAGCATGTTATAGTCGTTGCTGTAATTCGAAACCGATTCTGATGAACCGATAAAGAGGTAACCGGAGGGTTTCAATACATCTGCAATTCTTTTAAGAATGTCTCTTTTAAACAAATCAGAGAAATAGATCAGCACATTTCGGCAGAATATAATATCAAATTTTCCAAAAGTGTTGTAAGAATCCTGAAGATTAAGTTTTTTAAAACTTACCATTTTTTTTACACTGTCATTTACTTTCCAAAAGTTGCCATCTCTGGAAAAGTATTTGTCACGGATCTCTATCTGCAGTCCGCGTGATATGACGAGTGAATCATAAATACCGGATTTAGCAGAAGCCAAGACAGATTCACTGATATCTGATGCAACTATTTCGAAATAACTGTCATAATGAGAACTGTTATGTTTAAAATATTCCAGAATACTTATGGCAATAGAGTAGGGTTCCTGGCCTGTTGAACATGCTGTAGACCATATTCTTATCTTGTTTTTTCTTCCTGAAGAGATATCATTAAAAAATATTGGCAGCAGTTTTTCGGAAAGAGTATTGAATGGATGAATATCTCTGAACCAGAATGTTTCGTTGGTTGTTATTGAGTCAATAATTTTATTACGCAGGCGGTTCGATTTATCACTGCGGATAATATTAAATAATTCAATAAACGTTTTGCAGTTATATTCGACCAGCAGATGTTTCAAGCGGTTTTCAATAAGATATGCTTTTGAATTTTCGAGGTGAATTCCGCAGTTTTTTTCAATATAGTCCTGAAAGAGATTGAATTCATTATCAGTTATTTTATATTGCATAAAAAGACAAGTATCCTGAAAAGTATGAGTTTGTTCCAGATTCCTGGTTTCTAAGAAAGTTATTTCATGGTATATTTGACCATTTTTGATGCTATTTGATTCAGTGGCAGAGATATGTCAGATAAACCTGCTTCATATACAGCTCTTGGCATGCCATACACAATACATGAGGATTCTGATTGGGTAATACAGTAACATTTTTGTCGTTTTAATGAACGTACTCCATTGAGACCGTCGTTTCCCATGCCGGTAAGTATCAATGCCAGTACTCCCTGATTACCGTAGTTTGCTGCAACAGATCTGAAAAGTACGTCAACAGAGGGACGACAGCTGTTTTCTGGAGGTTCTTCATTTAGCCCGATGACAAGTTCATCATTTATTTTTCTCACTATCATATGTTTGCCTCCAGGCGCGATGTAGACGACACCTTTTTTAACCGGATCCTTTTGGGATGCTTCAACTACCCTGAGATTTGATTTACGGGAAATGGATTCAGCAAGTGATTTTGTAAATAGCGGCGGCATGTGTTGTACAATAAGAACCGGGAGAGGAAAATTGGGTGGGAGCATTGGAATAAGTTTGCCTAACGCTTCAGGACCACCTGTAGAAACACCTATACAACAAACAGAAAACTGGCCTGGATATGTTTTAAAAACACCTGATGAGGGCATACGAGTCGAGAACTGTGTTTCCTTCCTGTATTCATCCTTTTGACTCTGTTTTTTTAAAGTGGAGTTTTGTTTCAAAGAAACCAGACGAATGACTGATCGTAGATTGTATCGCAGTTCTTCAATGTTTTTCTGTTGATCTTTTCCAGATGGTTTCCTGATGAAATCTATTGCACCGGATTGAAGAGCTTCAATGGTACTATTTGTACTCTGAGTTTCGATTCCACTGATCATTACAACAGAGATTTTTGGGTAGGAAATTTTAATCTGTTTAAGTGTATCTATTCCATTCATTTCGGGCATATGTACATCAAGTAAAATCAGGTCTGGTTTAACAAATAATATCTTTTTTAAGGCTATTTTTCCATTCGGGGCAGTGCCGGCAAGTTCTGCATCCGGAATTTCTTCAATTATACCGGAAAGAATTTTTCTGTAAACTACAGTATCATCAACTATTAAAGTACGCAATCCCATGTCATTTCACTATTTTAACTTATTAACGATTTTGTTTAATTGATTTATCATTCCAGTAAGTTCATCAATGCTGTTTTTGATCAGACTTATTCCTTGTGTTGCCTGTTGTGTTCCGGAATCAACGCCCTTGATATTTGATGTGATTTTCAAATGGTTGTTAGCTGTTTCGCTGATATTTTCGGCAATATCGTTTGCAAAAAGATTGGGTTCTTTCATATCTTTTGAAATTTCAATTATTGTAGCTGACTGTTTTTCTACTGAACTTACAATTGAGTGGGAAACTGAACTAATTTCCCTGATAATTTGTGTTACTTGTCCTATTGCACCCATTACTTCGGATGTATTGGATTGCATCAGCTCAATCCGTTTCTGTATGCCATCTGTTGCCAGTGATTCATTTAATGGTTTCATATCGACAGCTTTTACATGTTTTGTTGATTGAGAATTGAGGCCATATTTAACAGAATAAGGAGTTTACGATTGAGCTTTACTACCCCGTTTAGGTATTTACCATCAACCTCTCCAATATTCGGTGGTGAAGGTTCGATTGAATTATCATCAAAAGATATGATATCACCAACATTGTCGACCAGCATACCGGTTACATCTGCAGATGTAAAATTATTAATGTTTGATTTAAGAATAACACAACTGGATTTTGAACCTGAAGATTTTTTTACAAGGTTAAGATGTACACCAGGATCAATTACAGTTACTATCTGACCACGCAGGTTCATGAGACCGCGAATAAAAGCTGGTGCGAGAGATACCGGGGTTATCTCGATAAAACGTGTTATTTCGCGAATAAGATTCAGGTCAATGCCAAAAAAGTAATTTCCAATTTCAGTAGTTACAAATGATTTATGCATTAGTTTACTCCTGCTTTACCGTTCGCAGCTCCAAGAAGAGCAGGCATATCCAGTATGATGGTCAGTCGGTCGTTTATAATCATTGATCCGAGAATACCTGTACCATGTATTTCATTAGTCTGCAGTTTATATTCAGTATGAACCACATCAAATACCTGATTTACTGCCACACCGATTTTCCTTTCATTACGCGGGATGAGCACATAGAAGATGTCTGATTTATCAGACGGTTTATTGACTGGTAAATAGTCGTGTATATGTATGAGAGGAAAAGTTACCTTATCCCGTTTCAAAAATTCGCGGTTACCTACCAGTTCAACTTCTTTACTTTCAGCTGTTTCAATCCGGACAAGGGAATCCAGATCGAGACCGAAACGTTCCTGTGTACCTGTATCAAAAAGAAGTATCTCATGATAATCATTTTGCAGATCATTTTGATTTTCAGTAATGGATTCATTTTCGAGATCAGAAAACCTGAGATCCGCTTTTTGTGCTATACCGCCTGGATCAAGTATCATTGCTACTTTTCCATCACCCATTATAGTTGCTCCAGAATAGCATTGGGTTGATTTGAGAAATTCGGGCAGTGGCTTGACAACAATCTCTTCATTATCCAGTACATGATCAACTATAAGGCCATATAAATATTGACCAGATTTTAAAACAATCACCATTACAGCATTTGAGACATTTTCCCTTCTGTTCTCTTTCCCTTTTCTTCTGTTATCTGCCAGTTTATGGTCTTTTTTATCTGGACCTCTGCGATCAGACCAGCGGGCTCTGCGATCATCCATTCGTTCGCCTGTTTTGGGGTGAACAAAAGTTGGTTGTAGTTCAAGAAGTTCGGAAAGTCGGACAAGGGGGAGGAGCTTTCCTCTTAAACGCATGACTTCAGCATTCTGAATACGTTCTATTTTGCTTGTCACTTCAAAAGATCTTATTCGAACCAGCTCTTCGACCCCTACTTGTGGAATCGCAAAATTCTGTCCTTCAGTACTGATAATAAGTGAAGGGATAATGGCAAGTGTTAAAGGAAGTGTAAGAGTGATTGCGGTTCCATTACCAGGGTCAGATTCAATGTCAATTGATCCTCCGAGTCGTTCGATGTTTGCCCTTACAACATCCATTCCAACTCCTCTGCCCGAAACATCACTGATTTTTTCTGCTGTAGAAAACCCCGGAGCCATTATAAGCATCTGGATTTCGTGTATCGACATGCTTGCAGCAGATTTGTCGGATATTACTCCTTTTGAGACTGCGTGCTCAATAATTTTTTCGCTGTCTAACCCTTTACCGTCATCAGACACTTTTATGATTACTTTTCCACCTTGTTGACTCGCACTTAATTTCAATTTCCCTGTTGGATTTTTTCCTGCTTTGGATCTTTGCTGAGGCAGTTCTATTCCATGATCAGCACTGTTGCGGACCAGGTGTGTAAGCGGGTCACTGAGGAGCTCAATAATCGATTTATCCAGCTCTACATCCTGACCGCTCATCTCAAGATTAATCTGTTTTCCCAGTTTATGTGCAAGATCGCGGACAACCCGGGGAAATTTCTGAAAAACAACTGATACAGGCTGCAAACGGGTTTGCATAATATTTTCCTGAAGAAGGCTGGTTACGGTATCAATAGATTGTAACGAGGCATTGATACCGGATATCTCCTGCATCGGAAAAGAAAAACAGTTTTTGAATGATTGTTTAATTTTATAAAGTTCTGAAAGTAAAGTATTTGCTTCGGCCGACGGATTTAATTTAACCGATTCACTTGCTGATGTAATGGACTGTTCAATTGTTCTGTTGAAATCAGAAAGGTGCGGATCTGTTTGAAATAAATCTGATAACTTTTTATTAAATAACTGTACTAACTGATTACGACTGAGCACCAGTTCTCCTGCCAGGTTCATAAGATTATTAAGAAGACTGACTCGTACACGTAAAGACTCATCTATTGAATGTGATTCTGAATGAACAGGGCTTTTTTCGGTTTCGTTAAGTTTTGAAGATTTCCGTTCTTTATTATGATTATCCGAAATTTTAAAGTTGTCACTTTTTGGAAGTACTTTTTTATTAAATAACTCTATCTGATTGTCTGGTATCTCGCATCCGGTGCTGATAAGGTCTGGTTCAAGAACTGATGCAAACACGATACTAAAGGTCAGATTTTTATTACTGCTTCCGGATAGTTGTTCAATATCATCTACATTTACTGTGATATCGAGTATTCTTCCGATTTTTTCCCAGTTCTCAATAATTTTCTGTGGTGTCAGATCCCTTTCTTCAATATCTTTTATTGATTCCAGAGTTATATTATAGATGAATTGGCCACTATTCAGAGCTTTTTCCATCTGTTCAGGATTAAGATAGGGGTGACCGGCGATAATTGATCCTTCCGGTTTTTGAATTCCATCAGAATTTGTTTTGCTGCTTTTTGAAACTGTTTGTTGTCTGAATGGTGTAAGGGTTTCAAGTTCTGGTCCGATATCAATAGAGTCTGTATTTTCAATATCATCCATCAGGACCTGTAATTTATCAATTCCTTTAAGCAAGGCATCGGTTAAATCCTTTGTTACATTCAATTCATGATCCCGAATCCGTGACAAGATGTTCTCCATTGAATGTGCAAGCTGAATGACTTTTTCGATTCCAAAAAATCCAAAGCCTCCCTTAATACTATGTACAGCCCTGAAAACTCTGTTAATGAGTTCATCAGAAACCGATTCACCATTCTGTTCAAGTTCCAGTAAGTCTGGTTCAATATTTTGAAGGTGTTCACGTGATTCCTGAACCAGATCATGCAGCAATTCCATATCCTGCATTTAAGGTGCCTCCTTGATGGGAAAAACTCTGGTTAGATTGATTTGATTTAAAATACGGTACACATTGGAGCTGGATTCGATTGAAAACTCAAACCTTTTTTTCAGACACTCTTTATACATACCTATGCACAATGATATCCCGCGTGAATCGATGTAATCTACCTTGGTAAGGTCGAAAATAATCTCTTTTTCTGGTTTTATACTTTTAAGTTTTTCCAAAAGTTCTGATTCAAGAACGTTTACTCTGTTGCCGACCAGACTGCCACTTATCTTTATCTTTTTGGTTTTTGTATCAGCAGTTTTTTTTGCACCAGTAGTCTTTATTGAAGAAGAATTTGTACCTTTTTTTGTCATTTAATTGTCCCTTACCACAAAGTATGAACGTTTGATTTATGAATATTACAAATCATTTTCCAATTATTCAATGAATTTTTTACAGATGACCAATATCTTTGCTGGTAAGGGGATTATAAAAGAGAGTTAATCAAAGTAGCATGCACTCGAGAATGCCTGGTAAATACAGTTTTGGGGTGAAAGCGTTTTAATTTCGACCCTGATATAACCCGGTTTTTTTACAGAATTAGTTCTTAGAGGTATTATTACTTCATAACAGCTTTGTGCATAATCAGTTAAGAGTATCAAACTTTCGTTTTCTGAACCTGGAGCACCACTGTAAACTACTATTTGTCGTAACCTCCCGAATTCAGAGGTGCTTACAGCATGTATATAAAGTATTTCCACTTCGGATGAAATACTTTTTGATGATATTGCCTGAGTATTTGGATTGGAACTGAAATTGATTGAAATATAGGGTCCGGTTGTTACGAAAGAAGCTCCGTTGCGGATTCCGTCCAGAATATCCTGTTGAGATTTCATTTTCCCATATGTTCCAGTTTTTCCTGCACCCATAAATCTTTGAGAGTTTTCGTAGATACTGATAAAGGGAGACAAAATCGCACGGTAACGATTAAAATCACCATGTGCATCATTACCGCCCAAAAGCGGGATTCTTTTTCCTTGTTGTAATGCTTTGATCCAAAGCGATTTAGCTTTGTTCCATGAAGTAAAATATCCACTGTTTAATGCCTGAAAACCATCAAGGTTCCCTGTAATGTCGTGTTGAGCCCACGTTCCTCTGTGAAGAAAGACTCTTTGAAGAAGTCCGGATTTAGAACCTGGGTGCGCGGCAAATGCAACACCTCCCTGATCATGGATCTCTTTAATTGTTTGATCTATGGTGAGTTGTTGATTGAATACACTGTTTCTCCGTGCACCGTCGAGAGTACCTGTAATAAACCTGTTTAGTCCTAAACCACACAGATGTACAATTTCACCATTGTCATTTAAACAGGAGATTTCTTCACCCTGTAACAATATCGTTTTAAAGGTAGTGCGGGAAAATTCTTCAGATAACCTCTTCCATAAGCTAAGTGATTGATCTTGAACAAGATAATTGGTTTCACTGCAAGCCAGATCGTATGAATGATCTGTTATTCCAATGAATTTTAAACCCATTGCATCTGCGAATAAATCAATCAGTTGAAGTGGAGGGCCAAATTCAACATGACTTCTGGAAAAAATTGAGTGTACATGAAGATCTCCATATTCACATAAATTATTGCCTGGTAAAGAATTGGAAGCAGCAAAGCATTTAAACGGAAATTTTGAAGATGTTGTCAGGTTGTCGTTAAGAACCGTTACGGTTTTTCTTTTCTTCGGTTTAGTTATTGATACTCTGCAGTTTATAAAAATATTGCCTTCAGGAATATTTTCCCTGCTTATTATAAAAACAAAAACCCGTGTATTATTTTTAAACGAATGATCAAGTTCGTAATTGTTTAAATTACTGAAATTGAACAGCTTAGGCGGGTTGTCTTTATGGCTTACTGCAATTGAAACATCAGCAAGTTCTATTGGAAAAAGATTTATGTCATTCACAATTAAAGCGACAGGAAGATCATGGCCTGGTTTCAGGCGTGCAGGTGCATCAAACAGTATCTCAGGCTCTTTTTTATATAACAGACTGGGAAATAATGGAAAAAAACGGAAATGGATTTCCGCATAAAGCATTAATAATGGTAGAGAAGAAAATTGGTTGAAATCAAGCATGATACTGTAATATAAACCGTTATATATATCAAATCCTATTAAAATGTGTATGTTTCGTATGATAAACTGGTTATGATAATTTTTAACCAACACCCGGATATTTGTAGATTTATGCATACTGCCTTTTTCCAATGATTTGTATCTTGTACCATACAAAATCACTTGTGATTATCAAAGGTACATCTCTCAAATCAAAATTTGTCAGGATAAGTGTTTGTAATGAGGCTATGGTGTTGACTCTGTAGCAATTAGAGTTCGGAACTGGTATTAAATTTGTTCTTTTACTATCGGTTTGGTAATCTGGAAAATTTGAAGAATTATTATAACCAGCTTTTATTCGAACTCGTAATATTAAGGAAAATTAATAAGTTATAAAACATGTCCAAAATAAGTCAGTAAGCTGTCATACCCGAAAACGCCAATGAAGTTACCTGTTAAATAATGATTGTAACAGTCTGGTAATATGATGAGATACAAAAAAATAGCCAAACGTGCGGGTTTCATAATTGGTACTTTGGTTATTCTCTTTTTTCTGGTGAGTATTTCCATTAAAAGGGTTTTATTGATTCCACCGGTTCAAAAACGAGTTGTTAAACTGCTGGAATACCATGTTAATTCCCTGATTACAGGCAATGTTAAGCTCGGTAGAATAGAAACCGATATTTTAACTTCTATAAAAATCAAGGGAATTCGGTTTATTGATTCGGAAGGCAGAACTGATTCGATTACTGTTGGCTATGCAGGAGCAACGTTCAGAATTATTGATCTGTTTTTTAAAAGAATTCATATCAATCAATTAGAAGTTAAAGACATAAACGCTGCGATCTCTGTGACACCACAGGGTGAATTGAAAATTCCGGTTATTCCCGATACCTCTCTGAATTTAAACAAAGCAGAACATAGCTCACTGTCTGACTGGAATCTGGTAATAGATCAAGCTACTGTAAGTAATATCAATGCGATATATAAAGACAGCCTGCTTGATTTTGAAGGGTCGCTAAGTAATGCATCGGGAACCTTAAAAATTCCCCGTCTGGATTCCATGCTCATATCTTTAAATGTACCGGGTGCTTACTATAAAAGTCCATGGTGGAACGGAACTCTGGATACAATCGGATCATCAGCGGTACTGGATTTCAATGGTATTACACTTGTCCATTCGTTCGTTGAAGGTTCCGGTACTACTGTCAGGGGCAGGGGAAGAATACCATTCTATAAAACAGGAGAATGGAACCTTTCTGCAGAAGCCGAAACTGAGATGAAACCTGTATCTGCAATTCATAAATGGTCAAAAAAGTTGAAACCCGCAGGTGATTTAAAAGGTTACGGATTAATCAGAGGAACTCTCAAAAAGCCACTTCTTGATTTTTCGGGCATTGGATTTAATATCGAGTATGATTCCTGTGTAGTGGATTCAGTTAAAATCACAGGCAATTATGGCAAGCATGAACTTCTGGGTCTTACTGCAAACGCTTATTCCTCATTTGCAGATTTTAATCTGAATGGAAATGTCGAGATTCAAGATCTTTTTTACAACCCTTCGATTGGAAAATACAGGGGAGAATTTCGGTTTGTGAATTTTTCGATTCCTGTAATAAAAAGAATTTTTGAATTGCCGGATGAAATACCCGGAACTGAAGTAAATACAGAAGGTTTTGTTTGTGGAAACGGGATAAGTGAAATTCCTGACAAATCAATTATAAGTGGAGAGATAAATGGTTTTGGTGAGTCTACTGAAACACCGTTGATTTTTGAAGCAGAATGTTTCAATAAAGAGTTGAGTTTTAAAAGTTTATTGGGAAATAACCGGATCAGTGGATCGGGTACAATAGATTCTCTTGGAGAGGTTTTCGGTTCAATAAACGGTTCATTAAAACAGATAACCCTCATAAGTGATCTGTATACTACAGAGAAAATCGGCGGTGTGTTGTCTGTTGATGCCAAACTCAGTGGAAATGTCCGTAAACCACAAATACAGTGCTCCTTGTTCAGTGACAGTCTTTGCTGGCGATCTTCAGTAGTTCAGTTCCTTGATGTATCACTGAAATACTCAAATGATTCACTGCATATTAATCATGCTGATCTGTTTGTTGATGCGAAGCTTGATTCTGGATTAAGTTTTTTCAATATCGACAGTATCGGAGGAGATCTGCTGATCGAAATGAGTGCTTCAGGAGTTGTTACAGAACCCGACATTTCGTTAAAGGTTAATGGTACCGATCTTTTTTATAAAAGCTTCAGATTTGATTCTCTTTCAGGAAATGCACTGTTTACATCATTTGATTCTGTTCGATGGAACAACTTGCGATTACACAGGGATAATACTACGGTTAACGGGTATGGAATTTTGAGTTTGAATAAACGGCAATTAAAAAATGAATTCAGCATTGGGGTAAATGGAGATAAATCGTGTAGCAGTGGAAAAATCATAATGAATGGATTTCTTGGAGAGAATTCAATTAAAGGCGATTTTTTAGCAGATGGTTTGGAAATTTCGGCTTTATCTCCCTGGATAGGATTTTTTAAAGGATTTGAAGGCCGGTTGTCTGCGGCTGCAGATCTGGAAGGTAGTTTGGATAATCTGAACGGAAAACTGAAAGCCTGTTTTATTAATGATCAATTTGCTGATCCTCAGCTTGCAGTTTTTGATAATCGTTTTTTTCTTGCTGATTCATTTTTTGTTTCAAATTCTGTTTTGAAATTACAGGGATGCCGCAAGCCGGTTAAAATGGATTTGAAAATTCCGATTTTTACCAATAAAAAATTGAAACAGGACTATTCGGAAAAGCACTCAGGTTATGGTGTAGTAAAAGGTGACAGCCTGGATTTAAGTTGTCTGACACTTTTTTGGGGAAAAGATTGGGAAACAAAAGGGCTTACTGATATTGATATCAATTTCAAAACCAATAACGATGAATGGTTAGTGGATGGAGGGTTAAAAATTTATGAGGGTAAAGTAAAAAATGAACCTGAAAGGATAAAGGCTGAAAACCTAAATCTTACAGTCGATTTGTCGGGGACACTCTGGAATCCTGCAGCAACCTGTTATTTCTCTGCTAAGGATATCGGAATACTGGAAGGAAAAATCGACAGTTTGTTTTTGAATGGTTCCATAACACATCATATGGCTGAATTGAAATCTGCACAGTTTTTTTTACCCCACAATGGACAGTTGAGCCTGGGTGGAAAATTTCCTGTTAAGAGGGAAAAAGACATCTCAGATAAACAGAAAAAGGAATTGAATTTTGAAATAGTGAATTTTCCACTTATTCTGCTCTCTGCATTTATTCATGATAATGACAATGTAATAAGAGATGGAAAATTTACAGGAATGGGTAAACTCTGGTTTAAGGATGGAAATATAGATACGGATGGTCTTATAGAATTAACAGGTGGCAAATTTGTCGTTCCGGATCTTAAACCCTCAATCGGGCCGGTTAATGCAAAACTGTTATTAAGGGGTGATACTCTGTTCCTGACGAATCTTGATGGAAAATGGGGCAAGGGGTCGTTTAAGGCTGATGGTAATGCTTGCCTGGATATTCGTGGAATCAAGGATTTCAGCATCGGCTTACAAACACGTAATCTGCCAATTGAAATGGCAGATATAGCTTCTGTTAACATTCAATCCGGAAAGTTGAATATTTCAGGATCAGCAGATAAATATCAGATCAAAGGTAATCTTAATCTGGACAACAGCCGTTTCATACGTGATATCAGGATAATGGATTTGGTAGATCATGTTCAAACAAGAGGTATGATACGCAGGACTCAAAGAATTTCCAATGAATACCTGAAAAATGCAGAACTCCAAATCAGGGTTAATCTTCATAACAATTTGAATGTAGACATGAATCTGGGATATATGAAACTTGATGGTAATGTAAGCATATTTGGCAATTTTTACGAGCCTGGATTTGCAGGCGAATTGGAACTCTCTGAAGGATATATTTACTACCTTGACAGGGAGTTTCGGGTAACTAAGGCAAACATATATAATCATGATCCCTACAGATTAAACCCGACTATCGAATTGGAGGCGTATTCCGAGATCGTCACTGTAGGAAAGGGTTTTAATGATGAAATCGAGCCGGTTTCCTATATTATCAATCTTTCTGTACAGGGTACTTTTGAAAATCCGCAAATACGGTTGTGGTCTGAAGACTCTGATCTTAATGAAGGGGATATAATCAGCGTTCTTACTCTTGGTCAGCCTTTGGGAGCAATTGGTGGTGATCTGGGCGAAAGGTTACGAGTCTTCGCCGGACAGAGTCTTTTAGGTTTTGGAACCCGAAAACTGGAACAGATACTCGGAATGGAGAAGGTAGATATAAGAGGAGATGTTTTTAATTTCAAATCACAGGTAAACAGTCCTCGGTTGATGCTTGCTAAAAGGATAAACCGGCATCTGATGCTCTCTTACGAGACAGCTTTGAGCAATTTGACAAAACCAAAAGTTTCGGCATTGCTGCGGCTGTCACGACGATTGTTTCTTGAAGGGGAAACTGATACTGAAAATTCCGGTGTGGATTTAAAGCTTAAATTCAGCAGGTAAAAAATGAATAATTTGAAAACTAAAGCTGCTTTGGGAATAGTTTTGATGATATTGATGGTTTATGCAGCTGACACAGATAATAAATCCGGTTCCTGGACTGTAAGACGATTCGAATTCATTGGAAATAAGTCCTTTTCCGACAGACAACTTATCGGTCTTATTGAGCTTAAACCAAAGTTGCCATTTTATAATACAAGATTTTCATTATCAAAATTACGTTTTGATATAGAAGCGATTGAGAAATATTACAGATCAAAAGGATATCTTTTTGCAAAAGTATCACTCGACAATATCATGCGGGACTCAACTAAGTACAGGGTGTTTATCCGGGTTCATATTGATGAAGGTGACCTGGTTACGATAAGGTCGGTTCAAATAGAATCAGAAAGGGGACATCTGGATACTGGTATATTAAATGATCTGAGAACTCAACCGGGAAAACCTTTGAACTCAAGGGTTTTGGAACTGGACGAAGAGAAAATAATCAATATTCTTAATACAAAAGGATATTTGAAAACGAGGGCAGGAGCTGATATTGAAATAGATACTTTTTCCAGTCTGGCGTCTGTGACTTTTTATGTTAACGAAGGGCCCATGGTAAAAGTTGCAGAAATACAGCTTGAGGGGGTTAAAAAGCTAAAATCTGAAATGGTTTTCCGGGAACTGGCATTTAAAAAGGGTGATACCCTTGATATATCAAAGATAAGAAAAACTCAAAAACAGTTGTATCGTACAGATTTTTTCAGTATTGTACAAATCACACCTCTTTTTGGTGATTCCGTTAATACAATATCTCTAAACAATCTTCCGGACAGCAGTTATCCTGTTCTTGTAACTGTTGACGAATCCGATTTTTTCAGACTCAGCGCAGGCATAGGGTACGGGACTTCTGAAGGAGTTAGAAGCTCTTTTCGCATATCATATTATAATCTCTTTCGGCTTGGGCACAAAATTACGCTTAAGGGAAATCTTTCACAAAGACTTCAGGGCACAGAGGTTCTTTATTCAACACCATGGCTGCTTGGGATTCCAATTCAGCTTGGTTCTTCTCTTTATTTCAGGAGGGAGAGTGATCCGGATGAAGATTATCTTGGTGTTTTCAGAGGTGGGCGGATTTCGGTTGGACAGCAGACTGATCTTGATCTGGCTTATCAGGTATGGATCAATTACGAGGATGTAAACTTATTAAAAACAAGGAATGAATCTCCGAAGAATACTAATACCCAGAGTATTGGAATAAGTTTAACTTATGACACCAGGGATGGGATACTGGACCCCAAAAATGGATTTTTAAATATTTTTGAATCATCTGTTGCAGGTCTTATCGGAAAGTGGTCGAATAAGTTTGTAAAGATTACCAATGATCTGAGGTTTCACTGGAATCTGGGAAGTTTACGTTTGGGGAGCGGTTTGAAACTTGGATTGGTTTATCCGTATGGAAATGATCCGGTTCCTGTACAGGAACGTTTTTTTGGTGGGGGAGCCCGGTCTGTGAGAGGTTTTGATGAAAAACATCTAAGGGAAGATATAGATGGAAACAGTGAAAGAGGTAATTTCCTTGCAACAGCGAATCTATTAGAGTGTCGTTTTCCATTGTTTTGGTGGTTTCAGGGTGCTTTATTCCTGGATGCCGGTTATGTGTGGGATGATACAAACAACTGGAATGGTTTTTCTTCATTTAATGATTTAAGATGGAGTGCAGGGCCTGGAATCCGTCTTAATACACCAATTGCAGTAATCCGACTGGATTTGGGTTTCAAACTGGATAGAAAACCATCTGAATCACTTTTACAACTACATTTTGATATCGGGCAGCCATTCTAGAAACTCACATTTTGCACTTACCAGATGAAAATTCCAAAACTGGGTGAGAATCAGGTTATTTGTGATATTTTACTAAAACATGCTTCGAAAAAAAAGCTGATTCAGCAGTACTATCCGGTTATTGAATTCAGGAGCTAACGGGCAGGATGATAAGCTGGTTATTGTTTAGGAATGTCTGGAGATGGTTTTAGTTTAGCAGATCTCTTTCACTCCAGTAGAACTCTTGTTTAATCTGATCGTCGTTGTTTTTGTCAATTTCGAGTTTTATCTCAGTAAATTTGTCGATATTGCGTAGGAATGTGTCAACAATCTGGGGGTCAAAACTTTGTTCACTTTCTCGTTTTATGATAGCGCAGGAGATATCAATGGGGTAGGGTGGTTTATATGGACGCCGCGAGGTAAGTGCATCGAAGGTGTCCGACAGTGCCACTATCCGTGCCATCAGAGGGATATTTTCCTTGCAAAGCCCATGGGGATAACCGGTTCCGTTCCATTTTTCATGATGATACAGGGCGATCTGCTTTGCAGTATGGAGTATTGGTGCCTTAGAGTTTTCGAGAATAACAGCACCAATAACAGTATGTGTTTTGAGAATTTTGAACTCTTTTTCAGTTAATCGCCCTTTTTTTAGAATAATCCGATCCGGAATTCCAATTTTACCAACATCATGCATCGGCGCTGCATAACTTAATTCATTTATTTCCTGATTTGAAACACCTAAAAACTCTGCAAGCTGAGTACAGTATCTGCTTATTCGTGCAATATGGTTGCCTGTATCCTTGTCTTTGTATTCCGACGCAAGTACGAGGCGGTGTATTGTATCTTTATACGCTTCCTGGAGGTCACAGTGTGTTCTTTTAAGATTTGAAATTGTTTTTCTGAGATCTGAAGCATATTTGACTAACTGAAGATTTGTGGATGAAAGTTCCTTGCGCTTGAATTTGGTGTGCTGGTAAATGTTTTTAAGTTCACGGGCGTAAGTTTGGGACTGAACTTTGCTAATCTCAAGCTCTTTTTTCAGCTCTTTGACCTTTGTTAGCTCACTTGTGTAGAGCTCATAATAGTTAAGAGAATTCTGTGGTATACGAGAATTCAAATATTCAATTTGTTCCATTTTATTTTCCCAGAATGTTATCAACTTTTGAGATAAGATCGAGTGGACTGAATGGTTTAATAAAAATATCTTCTGCTCCAGCATTCAGCCCCTCGTTACGCTGTTTTTCTTTTGTACCGGATAAGATGATTACCTGGCAGTTATTTGTTTGCGGGTTATTTTTAATTCTGCGGGTTGCCTCTATTCCATCAATTTCTCCGGGCATGGCAATATCCATTATAATAAGATCCGGCTTATGTTTATTAGCGAGTTCAATTGCCTTTTCTCCATTTTGTGCTTCAAAAAGTCTATAAACAGAAGTTTCTAATGTTGTTTTGACAAGCTGCCGTACAACTGTGCTGTCATCGACAATCAGTATTTTTTTCATATATTCATAAACTCCAAAATATAAAAGTGCACTGAACTGTTCCTTGTATGGGCTTAAATATATTAGTGCCTTTTTCAGGAGATGAGATTAGGTATGTATCGATTCACCAAATTCTAACATCACCTTTTATTCAAATTCAATATCCTTTTTTTAAAATGAATGAAATGTAAATCGTGCCCATAATCGGGTCGGTTTATTTAGCATAATGTTGGAAAGTGCAATATCAATGAGATAGGAAGAAAATAGACAAACGATATCATGACTGTGTTTTTTTTATAAAATTCATTTATTCAGTGATGAAGGGAAAAAAGTTACCGTTTAATGTTCTAAAATCAGAATATGGACGATCCTGTAACGCTGAGTGGATAAGCGAATTTTTTAAGGGATATGACTAATCTGGTCACTGAGTGCATAAGCTGACTACCTGATAAAGATAAAAATAATTGGTTATGGAGAGCATGCTGTTTGGTATTTTTAAAGATAATCATTGGCTGAAGATCTTTGTTTGTGTGAACCCCGGGCAGCTTTTCGTAACATGATTTTTTAGGTCATCATTTTCGCCGGGTGCACACGCCTCACCCGGTAGCGCATTGGCTGCTCGTTTGCGCAACATCAGTTTTTTTCAATTTTCTTACAATTCGCATCAAACAGCCCAAAGAGTATGCTGGTGCCATTTTTGGCTACTTTAATTCCACCAAACCTTGCTTTGGCATACAGGTCTGCATCACCTTCCTGGAAAAAGAATGATTCAGAACCAATGCTGATATTTCTTTTATGTGCGTAATATTTGATTATTCTTTCATTAGAATTTAAAGGCTCAGGTTTTTCCTGAAAGCGAATTCTATCTGCAATATTAAGACTGTCAGCTTGAAAAACAATGTAGCCGCGAGATGGAATGTTTTTAGCATGTGTCCCACTCGTGATTCGGTAATTAAGGGTCATATAATCGCCCTGCAGTATTGACCTTGGGTCCACTGGAGCTAACCTGAAAAGAAATACCTCACCCGAATCAAGTAAATCTTCACGATTTTTTACGGATGTACCTACAGCAATAAACACGAATAAAACAGATATAAGGAGAATGATTTTTCTGATATTCATTGCATTGCCACTTTCTTTTTCAAATGTCCAAAAGCAAAACCAATTCCTAAAAAGAGAACCCCGGTTAACATTAGCATTAATGATTTCGTCAGAAGAGTTTGCTGTAAAGAATAATAGAATGATATTATGAACGTTGCCAGAAACACGATGCCTAATGTGAGCAATATACGATTACTTCTTGTGAATCCGAGGATAATTATTAAGACAGAAGAAATAATACCAGGGGCATGAACGGTCGGAGCAAATAAAATGGCAATAATAGTGAGTACTAACCAAAAAGTTTTCTTGCTAATTCCCAAAGACTGACAAAGAGATTTGTATAACAGAAATGATAAAGAAAAAAACGAAATCAGAGATGTAATATACCAATGATTAATGTATACTACGAAAAATTTACTGTTAATTGACAGGACTAATGTCAGCAATAGACCTAATACTAAGCCGTAAGCGGTCGGAACGAAAAAACAGGGTAGTTTATTGAGTCGAATTTGTAAAGGTAATTCATTGGTCCAGATGAGTACTGATGCAACCGCTAATCCTCCGATCAGGAAATGGGTAGCTTCGAATATTGGGCTGTTCCAGATAATACCTAACAGGCAAGCTGGGATAAGAATAACAGATAAGAATTTATGGGTATAACTTTGAGCAAAAAGATAAATTAATGTTTCGACAACAAGGCCCGCATAGCAAACGGTATTAAACTCAATGGCTTTTGCTCCTATTCCAATTCCAAGCAGTACTTGGCCAAGTATCGAGAGAGATAGACTTAATGAATCACTGAGATAATTTCGCTTGTTTGCATATGTAACAGCAATACCACTTAAAACAAAAACACTTCCAGTAATAATCATAGATTCTTCAGAACTCAAGAGATGTGAGATTAGGAGAAATCCCAGAAATAGCAAGGAGCCAACGCATGCGCCAAAGATTGTAATAATCTTTACGAACCAGGGAACATTTGTTTCAGAGTCAACCGATAATAGATGTGACTTCAGGAAACTTGAATACGATTTATATTCATCTTTGGCCAGGTTAGATTCATTAAAAACGTCCAGGATTGTTTTTGTAGGTTTCATATTTGTGTTTTCCATGCTTTATTAATTTTGATGAGAATAAACGCAGAGGTGATTGTAAGTCCGACAATAATAAAGCCGCCTATGAAAAATATTGAGGCGGTGTCAAAGTTTCTCGCTTTTAAAATCACTGTGAATACCATTGCGATAATGCAAACACAAGAAACCGCAATGGATGACAGGTCGTATACTTTGCGGGAATAGAAAAAGAACGCTGTGACATAACTTCCAAGTGCAAGAAGAAGGCATATGGCATGCCCGTAATCTTCAAATTCAGTTATAATGCCAACGATTCCCGCAACTGTCATGGAGAAAATTATTGCAAACCCTATTATACGGGGTAGCCATCGGGAATCGAATTTGGGGTTTTTTCTGTAACTAAAGTATTCATAAATAATCAACGCAATTGTATTTACGATAAATAAAGATATAAAAACAAAAGGGTCAATCCAGCGCCACAATATTTGTCCGGCAAATAGAATTATTGCCGTGTTTATTAATGTCAGCCAGAGGAACCATAAAGGTTTGAAATTTGAAATAAGAACAATTCCAGTTATTAGTATTGCCCAATTTAGAAAAAGATCGTAAGCATTTGCCCCGGTTTGATAAATTTGTCCAAAAACCGCAAGCAGGGAACCTGTGAATACAGCCACAGCAAGTAATGAGAGCTTTGCGTGAAATTTATTCAACTCAGAAAACAACGCGATTATGGTGGAAGCAAGAATCGCTCCGCCGACAATTGAGAGCTTTGCAAATTTATGAAGTTCACTCCAGTTATAAGCGAAAAAGAAGATTACTCCTGTAACTGTAAATAGCAGGCCAAGAGATAATACGAGTTTAGAGATGAACGAAATCCAGGATTGAATGCCTGGCTTAAATCCTGCTATAGAATAGAAGGAAGAAAGCACCTCTTCCGACATGTGATCCATTTTCGCAAGCAAATAGATAACTTTCAGAGAAAATTTCTCATTCAAAATTTCATCAGGCATTATAAGATCTTTCCTTTTTTAACCTGCACATGATATTCGATTAACAAATAGCAGATGTGTTGAGTGTTTTTGCGGCATTTGCCGAAGCACAAGGGCTGTACTTATCCAGCAGTACCCAAACCTTTATTGTGCTTCTGTAAAATGTTCTGCTATCTCGTTGTTTTTTTCAGTTTACGCCTCTTCTTTCCGTACCGGTTCTCTTTCTCTGTTTCGCGCAGATCCCATTTTTCATTCCAAAATTTCAACAAATTACTGTCCTGATCACGACTTTTCAAAACGAGTACCCCACCAATCTGGAATCGATTCTCTCAATCTGACAGTTTTCATAGCCTTCAGATTTGTTAGTATTTCAATATTTCCGCTTTCTTTATCTAACTGCATCAAATACTCTCTACATGCTCCACATGGGCTTCCAATGATATTTTCTCCACAATAACATACTATCTTTTTGATTCTGCTTTCATTATTGGTAATCATATTGGCTATAGCATTGCGTTCTGCACACATGCTGTCTGGGTATTGTATCCGGCCTTCAGTTTAACATTTATTATCTAATATAAATATGGTGTGAAACATTTGCGACACAAAAGGAGGTTTCCAGAGATATATTGCAGTGCTACAGGTATTTTCCATTTAAAAACCATGTATTTTTTCGTTTTTTGGCAATATAACGAAAAACAGGCAGATTGGATATTTCAGAAATGTTATCTGGTAAGGCATGCGCCCTTTATTAGTTACTGCTGCAGCTTACGCCCCCATACTTCAATGTTTTATTCCTGTTTCGGATTTCGGATTTCGAATTTTTAATAGCTATTGCGGGGGAGGCGTGTGTGCTCGGCGAAACAGAAAATCTTATCAAACCATATTGTGTGTTCGGCGCACAGATGATCAAAAAGTAATAATTATCATAAATTTGAAGGTGTTAACAGCCGCAAAGAACCACTATTCTCAATCCACTGAAGTGCAAATGTTTTCAGAAAGGCTTTGAAGTATTCAGGTAATAACAACTGAATATCAAACGTATATTTAAAAGCAGTTGTTTTTAACCGGGAAAGTCGTTTATGGATTTGAAAAAAATTAGTGTTATGATCTCCGGAATGCATTGTGCCGCTTGTGCGAATAAGCTGGAAAAAACGTTAAATCAGAAATCCGGCATACAGGCTGCAATTGTTAATTTCAGCAATGAAAAAGCAGATATAGAATACGACACAGAGAAAATTTCTGTTTCAGAAATCGAAAAGGCAATTATAAATATCGGTTATGAACCGGTACAACAGAAAACAAGTATCGCTGTGGGCGGGATGCATTGTGCTTCATGTGCTGCGAAAATTGAGAAATCTTTGACAAAATTGAACGGGGTTGTATCCGCTCAGGTAAACTTGGCTTCAGAAACTGTTCTGGTTACATACATCGATAACAACCTGTCAGCAGATGAGTTCCGTAAAAACATCAGAAACTCTGGATATAAATATTACGGAGTGATTGACAGCACAAAAGAGGATGCATCAGAGCTGATCAGGATACGGGAACAGAAAAAAAGGTTATATCGTACTATTGCAGCTTTTTCTGTGAGTATTCCTTTAATGGTTTTGATGTATCTTCCCCATATTTCACATCACATGGTACATAGAATAAGTCTGATCGTTTCTCTGCCGGTATTTGTTTATGTTTCCTGGCCGATTTTTAATGCTGCAGCAAAAGCTTTAAGGAAACTGAATCTTACAATGGATGTAATGTATGCAATGGGTATCGGTACTGCATATACAGCAAGCATTCTGGCAACATTTTCCATAGTTTTGACAAAAGAATTTATGTTTTACGATACAGCTTTAATGTTATCCGGATTTCTTACGCTGGGACGGTTTCTTGAAGCAAGGGCACGTGGCAAAACTTCTGAATCAATAAAAAAGCTGGCTGAATTGCAGGTTCCCGATGCAACTGTTGTTGATGAAAACGGAGAACGAAGTGTACCTGTTGATGATGTACAAAAAGGTGACAGGATAGTAGTAAAACCTGGTCAAAAAATACCGGTTGATGGAAAAGTTGTCCAGGGCGAAAGTAATGTAGATGAGTCCATGATAACAGGAGAACCGATACCTTTGAATAAAAAGAAAGGTGATTTCATCGTCGGTGGGACAATAAATCTGGATGGTGTTTTATATTTTATAGCAGAAAAGGTTGGCAGTGATACAATGCTGTCAAGAATAATTAAAATCGTAAGAGAAGCACAAGGCTCCCGGCCTCAGATTCAACGCATAGCAGATAAAGCTGTAAGCCTGTTTATCCCGATTGTTTTGGGTGTTGCAATTCTTTCATTTTCCGGATGGTATTTTTTTGCAGAAAGTACTCTTTTATTTGCTTTGACAACCCTGATTTCTGTTCTTGTAATAGCATGCCCGTGTGCTCTTGGATTAGCTTCACCAACTGCAGTAACAGTGGGAATCGGACGTGGGGCCGAGCTTGGAATCCTAATTAAAAATGGAGAAGCACTGGAGACTGTGAGTAAAGCAACCGCAGTTGTATTTGACAAAACCGGTACACTTACAAAAGGCAGACCGGAAGTAACTGATATTGAAAGTTTTGGAGTTGCGAAAAAAGATCTGCTCTCATTGGCTGCTTCAATTGAAAAAAATTCTCTTCATCCATTAGCAAAAGCTATAGTTCAAAAAGCCGTTTCAGAAAACTGTAAACTTGAAGAAGTGTCCGGAGTGTTTACAATCAAAGGCAAGGGAATACAGGCTGAAATTGATGAATCCAGAGTGGTTATCGGGAACAGGTCTGTAATGAAATCGAATGGAATTGATTACAGTTCTGCAGAAGAAAAAATTACAGAATTTGAAAAAACAGGGAAGACAACTGTTATTATCGCAAAGGATGAAAAAGTAATTGGAGTAATCGCAATCTCGGATCCTGTGAAAGATTCATCCAGACAGGCTGTAGATACACTTCATGATATGGGGCTGGATGTTTTCATGATTACAGGTGATAACAGGTATTCTGCTTCGGCTGTTGGTAAAAATATCAATATTAAAAATATATTTTCCGAAGTGTTGCCTGAAGATAAGGCTAAGAAAGTTAAAATGCTCCAATCTGAAGGCGATATCGTGGTTTTTGTTGGTGACGGAATAAATGATGCACCTGCACTTGCACAGGCTGATGTTGGTATTGCCATGGGAAGTGGTACCGATATAGCAATGGAAAGTGGAGAAATTGTTCTGGTTAAAAACGACCCTCTTCATGCAGCAGCAGCAATTCAGCTCGGCAATAAGCTTTATTCAAGGATAAAGGGAAATCTTTTCTGGGCGTTAATTTATAATGCAGCACTTATTCCGTTAGCTGCAGGCATGCTTTATCCAATATGGCATATTACTTTCAAACCTGAACTGGCAGCAATGGCTATGGCATTGAGTTCTGTAACTATTGTGACATTATCATTGTTGTTGAAAAAATATACACCTGAAGCTATACGAAAATAACCATAACATAACGTATACTCCGTTACGGTTATTATAATTTCAGAAAACAGATATTGTCAGTAAGTGAACTGATCTGTTTTAGTATTTTTCAGGTTGTAATTTTGCCTGGAATAATTTATGGCATAATCCCACGCCAGCTTGCTTCAGCTGCCAAATTGTTCTTTTCCCGTTCAGCCTCACGATAATGAAGACTGTTGGGACGATCTTTGGACAATTGAATCAAATTGTTCCAGGAATCTAACGCCAGGCGAAGATTTTCGGATGTAGGGGTGTCACGAAACACAGATGTGAGGCTGCGTGATTTATATAGATGTACCTCACGGCCTAGTATCCGTTTATCCAGAAATTCAGAAGGAAAAGACTCCGCCTTATCCAGATATTCAAGTGCAGCAGTATAATCTCTGTTTCCAAAATGATAGCGTGCCTTGTGGAAGTAAAACTCTCCGTCAGCAACATCATCCTGATTGAGAAGCTTGCCCAATTCATCTCCATTTCTTCCAAGTGCCCGCAACTTGAACAGAACAACGACCTTTGAATCGCTGAGATCGTGCGGCATATTGTTTATAAGAGTCAGCATCTCTTCATATTGACGACCAGTCCATAACCGATGAAGAGAATCCATAAGTTCAGCATGTTTGTTGTCCAGAGTCGGAACATAAAACTGACTGGATTCGGTTTCTTTTTGAGGAGTATTCGTTGTGTTTTCAAATGAGATCGGAATAGATTCGGTAATATCTTCATTGTAAGTTGTTTCTGTCTCAGGATTGAAACGTGAAATAACTGATTTGAAGAAATCTGTGGTCTCCTGCGGCTTCCACAATCCCAGAAAGAGTATTATTCCTGCACAGATTGAAAGCACGATGCCGCTGGCATAAAAGGTTTTGGATCGTGAAGGTTTTGGCAGGGTAAATGGTTCATTTCTGTTTCGTTTGCTTACATACAGAGAAACTGTGCTTTCTGGAGTGAGGCATGTGCAATTGCTGTGAATCGCCTCAAGTTGATTGCGTACAGATTCAATATCGCTTGGCCTTTCATCCATATCAAAGCAAAGACAGCGTTCTACAAGCTGTAAATATTCTGAAGGAACAGACTTAAGAACTTTTTTAAGAGGCACTATTTCATTTTCTCTTCTTAATTCAAATACATTTTCCGGATTTGAACCGGGAAATGCTTTCAAACCGGATGCTGTTTCATAAAGAATTGTACCAAGTGAATACAGGTCTGATCTTATATCCGGGATTCCAGTTTCAAAGAGCAGTTCAGGAGCTGCATATTGGGGTGATCCTATTCCACTGGGGAACAGACCGGATTTGGCTTCCTGTATGGGAGTTGCAAGCCCGAAATCCATCACCTTGAGGACACCTGAATCTGAAAACAAAATGTTGGAGGGTTTAAGATCCAGATGCAATAAACCTGTGAATCTCTTTTTTTCGATATCAAAACTGCATGTAGAAATATATTCCAAAACTTTGCATAGAATTATTCCTGTGGCAGTACATAAACCTAATGGAAGGGGGCCAAATTGTGAAATAATTTCAGAAAAGGTGAAACCGGAAATTTTCTCCATCTCTATATAGGGTAATTTTTGCCATTGCCCTACAGAATGGACTGTAACAATATTTGGATGGTTAAGTTGTGCACCAATTCTGAATTCTTTTAAAAACCGATTAAAACTTTCTTTGGTCTGGTTCGGTTTTAAAAGCTTAACTGCTCGTTGGAAGCTTAGTTGAGAGTTACGGATTTCATAGAGAACCGCTGCGCCACCTTCACCAAGGATCTTTGAAATAACACCTGAACCGATTGGTACCGGTTGAGTTCCATCTGGTAAAACAGGTACTTTAATGTTGGAAGACTTATTCTGTAAACCTGATGTTTCGAGCTCGGAAGAATTCATAGTATTTCCATTTCGCTGCACGTTATCTGGTTCCTGCAGAATGTGTGCTGGAAAAATTCGACCCAGTGTCCGTTTTATAAAACGACCCGGAACTGACCCCATACTCACCTCTGAATAAAATAAATTCTACTTTTTTAACCACGTATCCAAATACTTCTCTGGTGACCATTCTTACCATTTAAAATAAGTTGGCCGCAAAGGCCTGTCGAGAATACCTTATTTATTTTTTTAAATTCTACAATTTTTTAATATTTTTTTCATCCACAATAGATGAATGTTCCAAATATAGCATCAAAAATTATTCCATAAATTATAATTTAGTGGAAATAATGCGCAAAACCGTTTCGTAACGTATTTTATCTACTCTTTAAATTACATTATTAAAAGGCATTATCAATGAATAAAAAAATAAGGGTTCGATTTGCACCCTCACCAACAGGGTATCTTCATGTAGGTGGTGCCCGAAGTGCACTGTTTAATTACCTGTTTAGTCGTCATCATAACGGTACTTTTATTCTAAGAATAGAAGATACCGACCGGAGCCGTTTCGTTGAAAATGCAATGAAAGAAATTTTCGAAAGCATGAAATGGCTGGGGCTAAACTGGGATGAAGGACCACAGGTTAATGGCGATTATGGGCCGTATGAACAATCCAAAAGACTCGAACTATATAGAAAGTA
Organism: Chitinispirillaceae bacterium; assembly: GCA_035306725.1. Lineage (GTDB taxonomy): Bacteria > Fibrobacterota > Chitinivibrionia > Chitinivibrionales > Chitinispirillaceae > JAAYEB01. The sequence continues at coordinate 32,368 of DATGNN010000212.1, forward strand.
TGCAGAAAAACTCATTGAAAGTGGAAATGCATATCGGTGTTTCTGCTCACCTCAACGACTTACAGAACTTCGTACAGAGCAGGAAAAAAACAAGCAGAATATCGGATATGATCGTCACTGCATAAACTTATCAGACGATCAGGTTGCTGAAAAACTAAAAAACGGAATCCCTCATGTGATCCGGTTTAAAATTCCTCATGGCCGAATAGTATCGTTTGAGGATTGTATACGCGGCCGTATTGAGTATAAAAGTGAAGTACTTGATGATTTGGTGCTTTTAAAAGCTGATGGATTTCCAACATATCATATGGCTAATGTAATTGATGACCACCTTATGGAAATATCGCATGTTTTAAGGGGTGATGAATGGATCGCATCAACTCCACGTCATATTCTAATTTATGAAGCCTTTGGATGGGAACCGCCACAGTTTGCCCATCTGCCTGTAATTTTGGCTCCTGACGGAAAAAAACTGTCTAAACGCAAAGGCGCGGCTTCTGTTATGGATTACAAACAAAACGGCTTTTTACCTGAAGCACTTTTTAATTATCTGGCACTTTTAGGATGGTCACCAGGAGATGACCGTGAAAAAATGAACCTTGAAGAACTTGTTGAATCATTCTCCCTGAAACAGGTGTCTGCAAAGGCTTCGGTTTTTGATGAGAAAAAGCTGGAATGGATGAATGGGCTTTATATGGCAGAAAGATCCGCTATTTCACTGGCAGATATTGTTGTTCCGGAATGGAAAAAAAAGCAGTGGATTAATCCCGATAGAAGCACACATGATAAGTATTTTTTGGATGTTATTGAGCTGATGAAAGTAAGATCAAAAAGAACAACTGATCTTGTCGAGAATTCTGTGTA
>DATGNN010000213.1:0-4434 GCA_035306725.1 Chitinispirillaceae bacterium
TTGTACCTGTGAAGGTTTTTGTTCCTGGTATGACTTTGCATCAGTGATTATCAGGGCTTCAGATATCAGGGTTAATCTTGAGCCATGCACAACAGAAGAGTTTCCCAGACCTGCTCCGCGGCCTCATAACAGTGTTCTGGAAAACTGTCGTTTGAAAAAACATGGAATTAATATTATTTCCGACTGGGAAAACGGGTTCGAGAAATTCCTTAACCAAGAAAATTTACAATCTACAAAATAAAAGGAGATCCTTTTGAAAAAGATACTTGTGACCGGTGGCGCCGGTTTTATTGGTTCAAATTTTATCATGCATATTCTTGAACAAAAAACCGATTGTTTGATTGTTAATCTCGACCTTTTAACATACGCCGGAAATACAGATAATCTCCTTTCTGTCTGTGATGACCATCGTTATTCATTTGTGCGGGGTGATATATGTGACCAGGAACTGGTAAGTAATCTGTTCACCAGATTCGATTTTGATACAGTCGTCCATTTCGCAGCAGAAAGCCACGTAGACCGAAGCATTACCTGTCCGCAGCAGTTTGTACAAACAAACGTTCTTGGCACCCAGATACTACTCCAGACAGCAAAAAATTACTGGAACAATGATTTTGATTCGAAACGGTTTATCCATGTATCAACCGATGAGGTTTATGGATCTCTTGGTCAGGGCGGATATTTTACTGAAGATACACCGCTGGCTCCAAACAGCCCATACTCTGCATCAAAGGCAGGAAGCGATCTTCTGGCAAGAGCATTTTATGAAACATACCAGTTTCCTTCAATAGTAACACGATGCTCAAATAACTATGGTCCTTTTCAATTTCCGGAGAAACTTATTCCCCTGATAATCACAAATGCTCTTCGTGATATTCCCCTTCCGGTTTACGGTGATGGAATGAATGTTCGGGACTGGCTTTACGTAAGAGACCATTGCAGTGCTATTGAACGGGTTCTGGCCAAAGGTACTCCTGGCAGAGTATACAATATTGGCGGTAACAATGAATGGCATAATATTGATATTGTAAAACTGATTTGTACAGAAATCGGCAAACCACACAGCCTTATATCTTTTGTAAAAGATCGCCTTGGTCACGACCGACGGTACGCAATAGACGCATCGCGGATAAAAAACGAACTGGGATGGACTCCTTCAGTTACTTTTGAACAGGGAATCCGGGAAACTATAAGCTGGTATCTGAATAATACAGAATGGTGGGAAAAAATTCTTAACCGCACAACAGAAATTACAGCCTGATCTGTTATTTATTTAATAACTTGAATCAGATTACCGGATTTATTAAACAGATTCTACAGAGCATCCCCAACCCGGGAACTCATCACCTTTGTTTCTGTTATTTTCCCACTGAAGAGGCTGCAGGTTACTTATATCATCATTGCCCCCCTTTATAACAGGCTGAATATGATCTATCTCCCACCCTGTTCCATTTTCGACTCTGAAACCATGCTGTTCTTTGTCAATCCAGGCTCCACATGAATCCTTTCGCCTTATTGATGGATCTATTCCCTGGACTATTTTACCCCTGTTCCAGACCATTTCCACTATTTCTGGTTTAAAAGGATGCCCATGAATATCTGTACCAGGATCTCTTGCCATCTGTGCACCTCCCCGATATAAACTTCATAAATCCAACCCCGAAAAAAACTTACACCTCTTTTGCTGGTTCTCTTTTTCCTGCCCCCAATCGGCGTCGAAACTCGGAATTCGGGGTCGGGGTTCGATTCTGTATCCTTGCATTTTAAAATCCGATTCCGATAACGAAAAAATAATCAGCCAGATAACGCCTTCACAGCTTTCATTGTAATTAATCGTTTTCATTCAGGTAACCTTTAACAGTATCAATCATTGTGCCACAAAGATGGCACAATGATTGATACTTTTCTATCCGTTGCATTCTCAATTTTTTCCTTTCTAAAAAAGGTATTACAATATGAGAATTATACCCATACTGATCTTCCATGTATTTGTCAGTTGTGTCTGCGCCGAATATTTCGGCAAGAACAAAGTCCAGTACGAAAGCTTTGATTTTCAGATCCTCAAGACTAAACAATTTGACATTTATTACTACCGGGAAGCAACCGAAGCGGTTTATGATGCTGCACGGATGCTTGAGAGATGGAATCGCAGGCTGAAACTGGTATTTGATTACAATCTTCCGAAGAATCAGCCCATAATACTATATGCAAACCATGCTGATTTTCAGCAGACAAATACTATTGGAAGTCAGATTCCCCAGGAAACAGGTGGATTTACAGAAGGTTTCATGAACAGGATTGTAATACCTCTTACAGGAATCTATTCCGAAAATGACCAAGTACTTGGCCATGAATTAACCCACGCATTTCATTATACACTCATGAAAGAGAGTGAATACGGCATTACTGCAAGTCAACAGATACCATTATGGTTCATAGAAGGAATGTCTGAATATCTGACTATCGGCTCACTTTCCCCTCACACGTCAATGTGGCTCAGAGATGCCCTGCTTTTTGATGACCTGCCGTCAATAACTCAAATTAGTAAAAACTCTGAATATTTTCCTTACCGTTATGGACATGCCTTATGGGCTTATATTGGTGGTACTTTCGGAGACCGGATTACAGGTATTCTATTCAAGGCAATTCTTAATCTGGGCTGGTTTAATACTTTCAGCACCGTTCTTGGTACAGATACAGATACGCTTTCATTACAATGGCAACAGGCTGTCAGGGAAGCATACGAACCGGTTCTTGAAGGGAGAAGTAAACCACAAGCCACAGGGAAAAGGATAATAGAGGATCCGTCCATAAATCTTTCACCAAGTATCAGTCCTGATGGAAAGCATGTTGCTTTCCTCTCCACAAAGGATCTGTTTTCAATTGACCTTTTTCTGGCAGATATTCAAAGCGGTAAAATAATCAAAAAGCTCGCAAGTTCACAGACTGATGAGCATTTTGATGCACTTCGGTTCATTAATTCATCCGGCGCCTGGTCTCCTGATGGTAAATCTTTTGCATTTCCTGTTTACAAAAGAGGTAATAACTCAATTGCAATTATCAATATTCAAAAAACCGGAATAAAAAAGATTTACGATTTTTCCGATATAACAGAGATTACAGCAGTGTCATGGTCTCCAGACAGCAGGAAACTGGTAATATCCGGAACAAAGGGTGCAATCAGTGATCTTTACCTTCTTGATCTGCAAACCTCTTCATGCGCCCAACTGACAAATGATCGTTATGCCCAGATTCAGCCATCATGGTCTCCTGACGGCAGACAGATTGTGTTTTCGACCGATCTTGGATCAAATACTTGCTTTGACTCCCTGATATTCTCTCCCCCAAAAATCGGTTTGTATAATCTGGACACGAAAGAGACCAGTCTGATCAGTATTGCTCCGTGGGCGAAACATATAAACCCACAGTTCTCTGTGGATGGAAAAGACATTTTCTTTATTTCAGATCCTGACGGGATCAGTGATCTTTACCGTTATTCTACAGAAACGGATGAATTCTTCAGAATTACCAAAATTGCAACAGGAATTACAGGCCTGAGCGAACTGTCTTCAGCAATGTCTGTAGCTTCAAAGAGCGGCCAGATTGTATTTAGTGTATTTGAAAATTCGGACTACAAGATTCAATGCCTTGAAAAAGATCAAACAGATGGCGAATCGTTTTCACCTAATAGACTGGATTATATTCAGAATGTTACCCTTCCTCCGCATAAAAAACACGATGCACTTGTAGACAGATATCTCACATCCCCTCTTGACGGGCTTCCCCGCGACACATCTTCATTTGACAGTTATAAGTACCGGCCGCGTCTGAAACTCCTCTATGCAGGACAACTTGCAGCAGGGATCAGCGCCAGCCCGCTTGGAGTTGGTATGGCGGGTGGAGTATCATTTCTTTTCAGCGATATACTTGGCAATAACTATCTTGGCCTTGGAGCCATGCTCAATGGAACAGTAAAAGATTTTGGTGCTGAAGCGTTTTACATAAATACAGAAAAAAGGCTGAACTGGGGAATATCACTCAGCCGAATACCATACATCTCCAGCAGAGCTGTTCTGGATTCAGACAGCGCTTCAGAAAATGGTGATCTTCAAAGAATCACGTTTATAGATCAACGAACCTACGAAAATCAGATAAGTCTGATTGCTCAGTATCCTTTTTCTTCATACCGCAGATTTGAGTTCAGCACTGCATACGAGAGAATCAGTTATGATTATGATGCAGAGAGAATTTATGCTCTTGACGGCATGATTGTAGACAGGGAACGTGGCGTAGTATCGGAAACTGAACCCTTACCCCTCGATCTTTTTTCCAATTCTGTAGCCTATGTTGGAGATTATTCGTTTTTTGGCTTTACAGGCCCTGTAAAGGGGTTTCGTTTCCGTTATGAACTTGATCCCACCATCGGATCTCTTC
>DATGNN010000214.1:0-4595 GCA_035306725.1 Chitinispirillaceae bacterium
CTGCTGCAAATGTCGGGCAATTCTTTATGGATCTCAATCATTGCCAGTTTGATGATATCAGCAGCGGATCCCTGAACGGGGGTATTAATGGCAGTCCTCTCGGCAGCTTCACGAATGTTCCTGTTTTTTGCATTGATTTCCGAAAGATATCTTCGCCGTCCAAGAAGTGTTTCCGTATATCCTGTTTCACGTGCACTTGTGATTGAATTTTCCATATATTTTTTAATTGTCGGAAACTGCTGAAAATATGTTTCAATAAACATACGCGCTTCATTAAACGAGATATGTAACTGACGAGAAAGGTTTATTGGCCCCATCCCGTACATAAGTCCAAAATTAATCGTCTTTGCTGCACGACGCATTTCAGTTGTAACCATCCCGGGGAAAACACCATAAATTGCAGACGCAGTGAGAGCATGTATATCTTCATCCTTTAAAAATGCGTCAATCAGAAATTTGTCATTCGAAAGATGGGCAAGAACGCGCAGTTCGATTTGTGAATAGTCAGCCGCTATCAGGACATTGTTTTGATCAGCAATAAACGCTTCCCTTATACGTTTGCCACTTTCTGTACGAATGGGAATATTCTGAAGATTCGGATTAGTACTGGATAATCGTCCAGTTACTGTAACAGTCTGGTTAAATGAAGCATGTATTCTTTTACTCTCCTGAAGTACCTGTATTGGAAGAGAATCGATATAAGTTGACAGCAGTTTCTGGCTCTCACGATACTCCAGAATTTTGCCGACTATTTCATAATCAGGAGCGAGCCTTTCCAGAACCTCTACCCCTGTTGACAGATTTCCATTTTTTGTCTTTTTAACAGCAGGCAGATTCAATTTTTCAAACAGTATGTTTCCTGTCTGTTTTGGAGAGTTCAGATTAAATTCTTCCCCTGCTATTTCATAAATTTCATTTTTTAACTGCTCACATTCGGAACCATACAGCATTGAAAGCGTTTTTAACAGATCAATATCAATAAGAATACCGTTCCATTCAAGATCACCCAATACGGCTACCAGAGGCATCTCTATAGTCTTGAAAAGATCGCTGCAATTGTAATCAGAAAGCTGTGGCTCAAGTTTCTCTTTTAAAGCAAGTGTTGCACATACAGTTTCTGCAGCATACATTGCTGCACTATCAACCGGAAGTTGATCAAATGTTAAAGAATTTTTTGGGCCTGTGAGTTTTGTTAAAGGCGTAATCTCTTTTTTAAGCCATTGTGATACGAGGATATCAAGATCATAGTTACGTTTTCCGGAATCAATCAGATATGCAGCTATCATTGTATCAAAATCTATCCCCTGCAAATTGATTCCGTAATTCCTGAAGATCTGATAATCATACTTGAGGTTCTGTCCAGATTTTCTGATCTGTGGAGATTCAAGTACACTTTTGAGCTCTTTTAAAACATATCCACATTCCAGTCCGTTAAAGTCCTTATGACCAACTGGTATATAAAAAGCCTCTGTTTCATTAAGTGCAATTGAAATTCCTGCAAGTTTTGCTTTCCGTGCCAACAAACTGTTGGTCTGTGTATCAATAGCCAGAGACCCATTCTCTTTTATTTTCTCTATAAGCGACTGAAGTTCCCTGGTTGCAGAGACAACCGAGACGGTTGCAGAAAATTTTGGTACTCCACCGAATATCGGGTTATTTATCAGGGAAGAAAACTCCAGTTTACTGAAAAACTCGATGATTTTTTCTTTGTGAAATGGCTTTCGAATAAAATCACTGATATCTATTTCAACACCATTCTCTTCTTTCAATGTTGCAAGCATTTTGCTAAGAGACAGCAGTTCCCTGTTCTGCTCAATTTTCTGAATCAGTTTGGGTACTTGTAAAATACCTGGATTATCCAGAATTTTTTCAACGCTTTCTCCTGTTTCAAGAATTTTCAGAGCTGTCTTTGGACCAACTCCTGGTACACCAGGGATATTATCTGAAGCATCCCCGATCAGGGCAAGATAATCAACAATTTTATCCGGCCCGACTCCCATTTTCTTTATTACCTCGCCCACTCCGATTTTTTCCAAAGTTCCGGTTCCTTCTGGTGCGAGCATTGTTACCTTGGGTCCTACAAGCTGCATCAGATCTTTATCTCTGGTAACGAGGAATATGTCAAAATCGCTGGCAAGAGCCTTTTTTGTGAGGATTGCTATCAGATCATCTGCTTCATAGCCATCCTGAATCAAAACCGGAATGTTAAGAACATCAATCAATTCACGGATCAAAGGTATCTGGCTCTTCAAATCATCAGGCATCTCCTTACGGTTAGCCTTATACTGCTGATACAATTCGTGTCTGAAAGTAGGCTTGCTGCTATCAAGAACAACTGCCAGATATGGACAAGAATAACTTTCAATCAAACGGATAATATAGTTTGCAAATCCAAATACGGCACTGGTTGGTCTACCACTTGAATCACTGAGTGGATTTCTTATAAAAGCATAGTACGAACGATATATCAATGCATGTCCATCTACAATAAACAGCTTCTTTTCGTGCATTAAATTCCCCGAGATCTAAATTTAGGCCGATACATACGCAATAATTCATGAGTTTCTGAGAAATATATGTTCCGGAGTCTGGTAATCAATGAAGAATGTACCTTTGGCCCTTCACTGCAGTTACTCAAAAAAAATCCTTTTTTACTCTCTACAACGGCAAAATGCTAAAGACATGTAACTTAATAATACGGATAACCAATAAAAAAAAGAACCTTACATCTCATTTTTGTCCAAAACCGTTTTTCAAAACAGCTTGCCAGTTTAAATCTTTCAGGGCTCCAGTTCCCAGGCCGCGTAACCTGGCAGACACCATTTTCAAAACTGTTTAACTGAATTTATTCAGGACTTGTTTTTAACATTTTAACCTTAGTGATGTGGTCTGGTATGTATGTACACAATTTATTTCGGGGCAGATTTGATCGTATAAATTCTACTATGATTTTCTCATATTCTTGCAATCAAAACTGTTCCTAGCTATATTAAATTATTAATAATGTAATGCTAATTTATAATTCTCATAAACACGTTTTTCAGCAAATCACTTAAGGGATAAAAATTATGGGAAAAGAACTGTTTGAAGGCCGGTTACTGCTTAAACGATTTTTTAAAGACTACCTGATTAAAATTTTTGATGATGGTAAAGAAACCCGTTCTTTTCTGCCTTTCAGGAACAAACAACGAGAACAGGATTCTTACAGCCCCAAAATTATTCTTTTCAGTGGTGAAAATGGACTTGGAAAAAGTTCTGCATTAAACATCTGCATTGAATCAGCAAAAGAGTTCGCTGATGAGCAGAAGAAATCTGTTACCGGGATTGTTATAGACTGGGACAGCTGGTATTTAAAAAAGGGATTTGTTCCTTTAACAGTTCGTGAATTAACAGACTCACTTTTTGATATTTTTTCTGAAAAACGATATGGCATTTCCAGTTATTTTTCATCTTATAAAAATTTAAGCGATAAACTAAAAAAGATCTCAAAGCTCATTGAAGAGCTTAAGAGTGATGAATGGCCAAGAGAATCACAGGATATTCCGCCTGAGAATGAACCAGAAGAGTTTAACCTGTGGCTTCAGAAAAAATTAAAAAAACAGGATCTGGAATCTTTCGAAAAATCGGAATCCCAATTAACAAACATCCTTATTCAAGGCCTGAAAGACTGTTCTTGTGATTCAGTGGTTATTCTTTCTGTAGATAATTATGATTACCTTTCTCCGGAACTTGATGAATGGTTCAGAACTGCATTCCTTTCACAGATCTGTAATGATGACACGAAGATCATATCAATTATCTCCGGTAACAACCAGTTGCCAAGAGGATTCAGAAATGTTTTCCCTGAAGATTTGTTGTACATTGTTAACTTTTCCGACATAACACTTACCAGGATCGAAATTGCACATTTAGCCCGGAAAATGAGTCTTACATTATCTGAAAATCAGATCGGGGAAATTGAACAGTATACAGCCGGAATTCCTATTGTTGTCAGGGATGTTTTCAATTACCTGAAAGCAGGTAAAAACCTCAACGATATTATAGATAATTCTTTATCTGAAGTGTGGAACATTCAGGTGCTTTCTGAAGGTATCCTGAACCGGTTGCTGACTTTGCCTGAAGACCCCTCTATCAAGGACAAGGTGTTTCATCTATCAATGCTTAAAAGGTATAACCCGGAAGTTCTTCAGGAATTATGGTATGTTAAATCTGCCGAGCTCAAGAAAATCCTTAACGACATGTCCAGGAAATTCGCATTCATTGAATCGAATCACGTGCACATACTTTTAAGAAACTGCATTAAATCTTATCTGATCCAGGAGTTTTCTCCCGGTTCAGAATCATCACTAAAACCATTTTTCGATAATTACAGTAAAATTTGTTCCAGGTTTTTTAAGGAACAACTAAAGAAACTCAACACATCCCCCGTCAGATCAACAGAAGATCAATATCATGATGAAAAGTATCTTGATGTGGCTGAGAGCTATCTTTTCAGTCTGGTCTGGAGTTCACCTCAAGATGCATTAAGCTTTCTTCTTGGATTATATATCGAACTTGTTTATTTCAATCCTGAATTTGCCTCCAGTCTCCTTTGG
>DATGNN010000215.1:0-28382 GCA_035306725.1 Chitinispirillaceae bacterium
CTCCTGATGCTATTGCTTATGAGGTCATTTCAGAATCGAGGGCTAATAAAAAATGGGTAATAAAACGTGCTTACCGTATTGGAATCTCAGATATTCGTATTTTGAAAAAATATCAATACTATACAAAATTAATTACCGAAATGGGTAAAGCGGCTATAGTAATCACATTTTATCCACTTTTTTATTTGGTATTTACAAATAATGAAATAAAACAACTAAAGGTATTGATATGTATGAGTCGGGCAGTTGGAAAAATCGCTGCCCTTTTTAATTTCAAATACCATGAATATAAACATACTCACGGCATTTAAAGAAATAGGTTTTATTAATGAATTTTTTCTATAAAGCTTTTTTAGCAAAAGTTACATTGGGTGACGCTTTTGCTGTTCTTTGACATTTTTGGTATAGAAAACACAAAAGCACTTCATAATGTTTTTGTTTCTGGTCTCAACAGATAGTATAATAATCATAATTGTTGAGTACAACCTAGAAAAAACCGACAATAGATGAAAAAAATTCTTTACGAGATATACTCCGAAAAATTTATACCAACGCACATAACGAAGACAAATGCATTGTTTTGAACTTGTCCTGTATTTTTAATCTACCTGATGATTAAATAACATCATTTTTTTTAAGCCCCCTCAATATTAAGGTCTGATCTTTTGGCGCACTGGGGTAATAATTATATAGCACGATCTATTCCATATCACTAGTGCAATAGAAAACCTGATGCTTGTTATGGATAATTAGGACAATTTATAATTCTTTACAAGTATATTCATTATTTAAGGTCAAACAAGCTTTGATTTGCAAATAGATTAAGCATCCGCTTTGCTTTTTGTTGCTGGACAAAATGGTGTTTCTTCAAGATCGTGTAATCCAAGAGCAGTACGGGTTCGAAGATCAAAATCAATTCTATCGAACAGTTTTTTTGGTGGTCCAGCCTTTCTTGTGATAGAGAATGATTGAAGAAACAAGAGCATTAATAGGTGTTTAGGACGACTGCTATTGGTAGAGAACTGAATCGCAAAGTCTTTCTCATTAATGTTGCAGAAAAATATATGATAGAAAAAGGCTTCAGCTGAACTCTGCAGTTTTTTACGTTTATCAGCATTTGGATGATTTTCTATGCCGAAAAGGTTTTGTTGCATGTGTGCTATATTCTCTAAGAACATGAGTATACTATGATTTTGAAATATTATTACCAATGATTTAGTATGATTAGAACCGTGCTCGATGTCAAGTATATATTGTCTTTTATAAGATTTTTACGTTTATAAACTTTTTAGAGTAGACTCTATGTTAATTGAATTATTAGGGTAGACTCATTAAATTCTTCTCGATACACAGTGAGATATCATGATCCAATCTAATGATATGGTTTCCGTAATTATCCCAACATACAATAGAGCATACGAAACTATACGAGCTTTGAAAAGTGTCATTGCTCAAACATATAATAATTTTGAAGTTCTTGTTATTGATGATTGTTCGGATGATTATGAATTATTGAAAAAAATGATAGCACAAATTGATGACAAAAGAATAAAATTGATCAGAAACGATATAAATAGAAATGGAGCTTTCGCGCGAAATGTTGGGATTAATTTGGCTATAGGTAAATATATAGCCTTTTTGGATTCTGATGATGAATGGGATAGTCAAAAATTGCATTATCAGGTTGAAACGGCTAATAAACATACTGGAAATAATTTTCTAATATATTGTAAATCGCATGTCATAAGAAGAGGTTATGTTGAAGAACTCCCTCATGAATCAATAAGAGAAGATCAGTCTGTAGCTAATTACCTTTTTGTTTGTGGAGGCTTTATGCCAACACCTAGTTTATTTTTACCTGTTTCATTGGCACGAAAGAATCTGTTCAACGAAAATTTACTGCGGCATCAAGATTATGATTTTTTGCTAAAGCTGGAAGGTAAAGCTATATTTATACTGATAAACAGAGTTTTAGTTAAAATTTATGCGAATCACCCGGAACGAAGTGAAAAAAGAGGTGCTAATTATAATATTTCTAAAAAGTTTTTAGTTGAATACGACAGATATTTCAATATTCAGGAAAAAAATTATTTTTGGTTACAAAATGTTGGTTTTTATATGGCAAGATCAAATAATAAAATTGATGCCATAATAAGTGTACTGAAAAATAAACATTACAAATATGTAAAATTGAAACATTTATTGACTTACATAATCTATTACCTCTTTGTTAATACTATTGCGTATGGATTATTGGAGAGGGTGTTTCTGTTTTTTCGGTATCGTCTTAAGAATAAGTAAAAATCTTCGATCAGACTATTATGCTGTCAATAAGTTATAAAAAAACAATTTTAGTACCTGGTATTATATTACTTTCCATAATTGGACTCATAACATTCCAAAGAAACCGCCCTGTTCCATCCAACATTGTTTTTGAAATTCTTTTTTTTACTGGATCAATATCTTTATTTAAATACATCAATAAATACTTATTAATTTTTGTCGGAATTACATTATTATATTTAGCGTACTCACTTTTTTCAGCAATTTATCTGACTAATACTAACCTGTTTGATTTTATTCAAGCTTATAAATCTTTTATGTATATTCCATTTCTTGCTTTAGCATCAGGCAAAAAGGTCTTTAAGGCAAACTTTATCAAAAATCTTTTTCGTTTTTTATTATTTTGTTTTTTAATCAAATATATTATTTCTTTTATTGGAAGATTTGATAAAAGGCCAATTTTATTTTATGAAAACAACTATGAATTAATATTCCTTTTATTATTATTTTATTTAAATTATTTATTTCAGAAAAAACTAAACTTTTTAGAATTTATCGCTTTGTTTGCAGTAATTTGTATATCAGGTTCCCGATCAGCAATTTTAGCCTTTTTGATCGTATTCATTTTCATATCAATGAGAAATAAAAAAAAGGTTGTGTTTAATTCAATCATTATAATTGTCATTTTATTAACATCGGCTTATGTATTCATAAATAGGTTAAACAACAGTAGTCTGGAAAATGTTGACAGGTATAAGTTTATTATGATGTTTATACATGATACTCAGGAATGGCCATGGTGGAAATTTTTAACAGGTGCTCCACGTTTGACACCTATGAGTGATTTTGTAAGCAAAACACTTTCGTATTATCAGTCACTTTTTAGCTATAAAAACAATGGTACATGCTATTCTGTTATTTTACATTCTTTTATTTTGAGAATATTATTCGATCATGGCATAATTGGACTTTTATTTTTGATTGCTTTTATTTACAAAAGTTTAAGAATATCATCATTTAGCATTTTGGATAGTATATGTTTTATATCTATAATTGCTGTAACATCGCTATCCGTATCAGCATTGAATAACGCTTTTGTAATGTTAGGATTACTAATTGTATATGCATCTAAAAATTATAATGTAAAAATTATGCATAAATCTTACATGTATAATAATAAATATTATAACTTTACAATCCAAGAATAACTGGTGTTTTAAATGAAAAAATTAATCAATAAAATTATAGAAGAATTTAGCATTAAACCAACGGGAGTATATACTTTTATCAATGCATATTCTTTTTTAAAGTTAAAATCTTTTAGTGCAGTTGATCAACTAAATGGAATATATTTAGATGGGATTTTGTTAGTGTGGCTTTTACGATTATTTGGTTACAAAATCAATCGATTTAGTTTTGACATGACATCAATTGCTCCAACTATATTTAATTATGCTACTGTCAACAATAAAAGTATATGTTTTGTAGGATCTACAGAAGAAAACTTAAATAAAGCAACTGAAAACATTAAAAAAATCTTTCCAAAATTAAATATATGTAGTACACACAATGGTTACTTTCTGAATGATCTGAAAATGAAAGAATATATCTGTAAGCTGTCAAATATAAATCCTGATATCGTTATTGTGGGTATGGGTACTCCAAAACAAGAAAAATTCTTGATAGAATTAGTTAATGGTGGTTGGAAAGGTGTTGGATATACTTGCGGAGGGTTTTATCATCAAACAGCCCAAAAAATAAATTACTATCCTAAAATATTTGATAAGTTTCATATACGGTGGCTGTATAGGATTTATAAAGAACCCAGACTAATAACCAGATACATAATAATGTATCCTTTGGGATTAGTACAATTTTGTTTTGAGCTTATAATAAAAAAATGAAACCTGGAAAGCTGTGAACGAACTTTTTAAAAAATGAATCTACCTGATATCCTGTTTTATTTTAACTAAAGAACGATATTAAAGATGTCAAAAATCGTTCAGGGTGATATTTCGTCGATAATTCTGATATTTCTGTAATTTCAAAAATTATCTAAGGATAAATAATTTGATTAATTCAAGTTCGACATTTACCGACTTTAAATCGCAGTTAAACGAATTATCGTCCTTTTTTGAAATTTCTTCAACAATAAAAAATTATCAGTGGGAACTTCTGGCTGGTTTTGAAATGTTTTTCTTTATTTACTGTAGCCCGGTTGATACCAGTTTAAAGATTTATAGCTTGATCTGTCTAAACCAAAATTTGTAAGTACTTGAATTTGTTGCTGTTTTTCCATATTGAGATTGTTCCCCATAGTTCTATTCATCCTTTTTGTTGAAGCCAGCAAAAAGAATAAAATAATTTATTATGGGTTAATTACTCAAGTGGCTGGTTTTGAGCTCCAAAAAGTGCCCATCTCTGGCTTGTTTTAAGTGCCCGCTAACAATCAGTACCAAGGAATAGTAAAAACAATGCGCCTGAAAAAGGGATTTTATCTGAAAATTAGGGAGGGAATTTAGCTGACTCTCAACGCAAAAAATCATCTCATATACAACTACAAATCAATACTATTAGACTTTAGTTCGGGAAAAAATTATAATTTATTGTAATTACAGGGTTTAAGATTCAGCATTTCATCCAGTACCGGAGCGGATGCTTAGAAGAGATAAACTAATCCTGTTCCCTTTAATTTTGATTAATCATCTGATTTAAATACAAAAAGGGAAATATTGTTATTATAAATTCAATATCCCGACCTTTCTACTATATGGTTAGAAAATAGAGTGCAAAAAAAAGATTTCGATAAAAGCGGTAACGGTTCTGAAAATGATTCAGATCTGGTAATTGCCAGAAAAATTCAGGCAGCAATGATTCCCAGAAGTTTTCCGGCTGTTGAGGGGCTGGAAATTAATTCGGTATACCTTCCTTGCTGTGCTGTTGGAGGAGATCTTTTCGATTGTATTCAAATCTCAGATGACATTCTGGCTTTCTTAATTTTTGATGTAACTGGTTTTGGCATCTCGTCTGCATTGATTTCTGCAATGGCCAAAGTTTGTTTTATGCACCATATAAATCTTGGTGTTTCACCCCGTGCTGTAATTAGTCGTGTAAATTCTGAAATAATTGGTAATATTAACGCGGATTTTTATTTAACCGCATTTCTGTGCTATCTTAATCTTCATGATAATAAACTGTCCTTTTGCAATGCAGGACATGCTTATCCATTTATTTACAGGAAAAAAGAGGGTAAATGCATTTCACTTAAAACTCAAGGAACATTTATCGGTGTCTTCAAGGATACTTTTTTTGATGAACAATATGAATATCTCAATCCTGGCGACACCCTTTTTATGTTCACAGATGGAGTTTATCGATTGTTTTCTGATGATTACAATAAAGGGCGGGAAATGTTTGAAGCTGAATTGACTGGACATTTAAGTACACAATCCCCAAAGGAGTTTCAAACTTTCATCGAAGAAAAAAATAAAAAAAGCGGTTACATGGAAGATGATATTACAATCATGAGTGTCGAGGTTCAGACTCAGTCACGAAAAAATCAGATAAAGGAGAAACTCGGTTTTTCTGCAGAAGCACCGGTATATTTGCAGATTTTCAGCTACTTTGAAGAAATTGATAAAGCTATCAGCGTAATCCTTGCTTCGATGGATTCGTATGGTTTTCCAGATGAATCAATAAGAAAAATGAAAATAGCTCTTACAGAATTGCTTGTAAACGCAATCTCACATGGAAATAAAAAAGATTTTTCAAAGAAAGTCGTAATGGGGCATATCATAGACAAAAAACAGATAACAATATCCATTATGGATGAAGGGAATGGGTTTAATCCTGATTCTGTACCAGATCCAACTACTCCTGAAAATTTAAGTAAAAATTGTGGACGAGGGTTGTTTATTGTTAAACATTATGTTGATACGGTGGCGTTTAATGATAAAGGAAACAGGGTAACTGTTACCAGGTATCATTCTGTCAGGTAAATTTTTATGAAGTCATTTAAAATTGGTTTAGCTGGTTATATGGGAGCAGGGAAAACAACCTGTTCACAAATTTTTGTGGACCATGGCGCTGCAATTATTAACGCCGATTATAAGGCAAAATATCTGATGGAGCAGGGCCAGAACATAAAAAAAAGGTTAATTGAAGAATTCGGAAATGGGATTTGCAACGATGAAACAATATCTTTTGAAAAACTTGGAACAATCGTATTTAGTTCAATGGAAAAAATCCGTAAACTCAACTCTATTGTACATCCGCCCCTTCTGGATAATATCCATGAACTCCTGATTGGTAAACAAGAACAGATTGTGGTACTTGATGCCAGTTTGATCCCATTATGGAACATTGATAACTGGTTTGATATGCGGATATGGGTGTATGCACCATTTATAACCAGGCTTGAACGCATATTAAACAAACCAGAATGTAACTTGTCGAGAGATCAGATAAGTAAAAGGATGATTTTACAACAGAAACTTTTTTCGCCACCATCTGTTAAGAATTGGAAATATGTTTTGAATGATGGCAAGATAAAAGCATTAAAGAATGTAATTGATAAGATTGTTGAAGTTGAAAGTATATGAATTAATATTTAGGTATGACGTATCATTGGATGAATAAGGCAGAGTGCGGATAATCGGTTACTATATTAATTAATAAATTTTACGGAATAGACAGTCGCAGATGATGAAAAAACAGTATATATTGGCAGTGAATATTCTGATAAGCTTTGTCTGTTTATGCACTAAAAAGAATTCGGATCTTCCTGAATATTACATTTTTGGTAATGATACGCTTACTTCAACACAGTTTCATAAACTGGATCCGGTTTTTGAAACTGATTCACTGAAATTTAAGTATATAGTGATCAGAAAAGCTTTAGCTTCAGAAGACACTGAAACGGTTAATGAAACTTTATTAACTAATCTTTCCGGTCAGCTTTCTCTTCAGTCTGAAGTTGAATGGTCAATTGATGCTTCATTGCTGCTACTGAAATCAACACAGGTGATAATAAGAAAACTTGATTCTGGTATTAAACCTACCGGTATTATCGGGTACGCAGATTCTGTGATTATTGAAAAATACGGATCCAAATTAACTGAACGTTTAGATTTAGTTTTGGATACAAACAATATAATGCCTGAACAAACAATGGAATTGATCAGAAAACTGCTGGGAGTTTCTGATTATATTGCACAAACCCTGTATTATTTCGTGAGTGAACAGGAAGATCCGGAGTTAGATAAGGAAAAGGTAAACGAAATGGTTAAGGGCTTGTTATCTGTGAAAGAAACAGAACCAAAGGATAAACAAATAATTAAATCAAAAGATGAAATGATACCTGAAAAAAAGGATAAATCACTCTTGGCTCTTCAATATAGAAATCATAAATCCATACAGGATTCTATTTCCAGACACATACCTGATTTAAAACTTATGTACAAGCAGTTCTTAAAGAAAGATGCTGCTATGATGGGAATGGTGATGGTTACTTTTTGTGTAAATGTTGAAGGTAAAGTGATAGATGCTCATGTGAGCCGTACTGACATAAAGAGTTCTGAATTTTTGGATATGTTGATTTCTCATACTAAAGCTATACGGTTCAGTTCGATTCCGGAAAAAATCGGAAATATGATTTTTGAATTCCCGTTTGAATTTAATACAGAAATGTAAATTGCTTAATTACGGTAAATTATAATGCTAAAGGAACACTCATCTTTCGTTAAACAATCAATTGCCATCCTGGATTGTTTTTTATTGATAGTTGCTTTTTATCTTTCCTACCTGTTTATTGTTCCTTACAGGAAACTTGATCCAATTCTTAATTACTGGTTAATGTTTGTTGGATTTATGGGTTTTTACCTTTACTTTGCCTGGACACGATCACTTTTTTCAATAATGCATTTTAACTGGATGCACGGGCTTTTAAGCCGGATAGTAATGATTTTTATTTCTGCAGCTTTGTTGGGTGCTGCAATTCTTTATCTTTTCCCCGATGATCGTAACAGCAGATATCTTTATTTGACATTTGCCTATCTGTCATTTGTTTTCATTTCATTAGAAAAAATTATTGTAAAGAGAATCATCGCTCGTGTACGATTGAAAAATGAGAACAATTCACCTGTTATCATTGTAGGAAGAGGACGAATTGCTGCTCAAATCAGTCAGGAAATTGGATGCAATCCACAATGGGGGATTCGGGTCATCAGAAAGTTGGATTTAAGCATTGAGCCAAGGGCCTTGGAAGAAGTACTTAAAAACTGCTATGTAGAGGAAGTCTTTTTCTGTGTTCCCAGAAAATTAACCAGGGATGGTATTACGATTGACCCGCTTCTTCAGATTTGTGAAGAAATGGGAAGGCCTGCACGTGTGTTTCTTAATATTTCGGGAGCGACATATTTTGCCCGGTGGGAATATCATCATTTTATGGAACGTCCTACACTGATTTCTCATACAGTAGAACTGGATCCGGATCAGCTTTTTTTTAAGCGTGTATTTGATGTTTTTGGGGCAATAATAGCTTTCATTTTCCTTATAATTCTTTATCCACTCCTTGCTGTAGCCATAAAGGTGACCTCAAAAGGACCAGTGTTTTTTAAGCAGGTCAGAGTCGGAAAAAATGGAAAGCGATTTGTTATTTATAAATTCAGGTCAATGAAAAATAATGCAGATAAGAAAAAAAAGGAACTTCAGAGGTTAAATCAATGTGATGGTGCTTTTTTTAAAATAAAAGAAGATCCGCGTGTGACAGCGGTTGGTAAATTGATGAGAAAATTCAGTATAGACGAAATACCGCAGATAATTAATGTATTAAAAGGGGAAATGTCACTTGTAGGTACTCGACCACCTACTCCTGATGAGGTTGCTCAATATCAAAAATGGCACCATAGAAGAATTAGTATCAGACCGGGAATAACGGGATTATGGCAGGTTTCGGGACGCAGCAAGATTACTAATTTTGATGAAATCGTGAAACTCGATTTGAATTATATAGATAACTGGAGTATCTGGCTTGATATTAAAATTATTCTTAAAACCATACTGGTTATTTTCGAACGTGATACAGCATATTAAAATTAAAATTTTAGCAGTAATCATATCGATTGTTTTTATCACTTTTTCAGTTTATGGTTATCAGCTGAAAAATTGGAGACAGGTTTATTTTACATTAGCAGCACGGTTTGATCTGGCACAATCCTTATCGCACAGCAATATGTTCTGGGATGATCTTCGAAATGTTTCTATATTCGATTCATCACTATGGGACAAAAGTAAAGTAAGTGAAAATGATAATTTCTGGTTTATTGAACCTGCAATAAGAGGGGGGCTTTTATATCCTTCTGGTAAAAAGGAAAAATCCGGTTATAATATAGGACTTCTCAATGAGGTTCGTTACAGAAACTTCCTCTTAAAGCAAACTGCTGATATAGACAGCAGGTATAAATATGACAAATTCTATCCTGCGCATCGGAACAGGGCGATGCAGGGGAGAATTGATGAAGCATATTTGCAGTATGACTGGAAATATGGTTTTTTACGTTTGGGCAGAATGAATCGTAATTGGGGACCGTTTACAGATAGAAGTCTTGTCTTGTCCTCTTATCCCTACAGTTATGATGCTTTTGAGTGGGAGATCCATTCATCTTTTTTTGAATTCAGGCATCTCTTTTCAGCTTTTAATTACAAACGTTCAAATTGGGATACAGACAACAACTCAAAAATAAATCGATACCTGACAGCACACTCACTAAACATATTGATTGGTGAATGGATCACTTTAGGAATCACTGAAACTGTAGTTTTTACCAGAAAAGAAGGATTGCCAGATTTACAGTATGTAAATCCGATGTCAATTTATACCGTTACGAATACGAATCAGGAAGGTGATGGTAATCTGATGCTGGGGTTTCAATGGAAAGTATACCCGTTTACAAAACGCCTGATATTCAAAGGGCAGATTGCACTGGATGATTTTCAGGTAGACAATGAGAAGGTGACAGATCAGGAACCGGCACATTGGGGGTGTGATATTGGATTATTCTGGCTTGATCCTTTTAATATACCTCAAAGAAATCTTTTCAGGGCTGAATATAGTAAAAGATCAGAATGGCTCTACACCGTTACTGATGCAAATGGGAAAAAAGGTGAACGGTATACTTATCTTGGTAAAAGTCTGGGACTACCATTAATTGATGGAGATAAGGTAAGTTTAGGGTTTGATATTATTGGACACAATTTTTGGGCTTTTTCGTATGAGCTTGCATATTGTCGTCAGGGTGCAAATACGGCTTTAACCAGATGGAAAGATAGTGAGCCTGGTAACGAAAAAGGACTCCCGATTGAAACAGATTACCCATATGAAAATCGTATTGAGACATCCCTGCAAGCTCTTTTTTATTTTAAAAACTATGTGGATTTGAAATTTGAAGTAGCTGCCGGCTGGATTAAAAATAACGACAATATAAAGACCAGGTCATTCGAATTTTCACCTCTTGTTGATGTTTCCCTTACATTGCATTACAGTAATTTTTTTGTTAAATTACCACATTAGTATTTATTGAGTTATGGATATAAATGTTCACAATACAGATATATTTCCGTTATCCAAAGAAGCTTCATTGATATTGTCAGAAATAGCAGAAAAACTCGAAGCTCTTCTGGATGCTGATGAGGAGTCCTGCTTAACAAGAAATTTTAAGCAATGCATAGCTGAGATAATGGTCAGGTTTTCGGAGTATCAAAATGAGGTATTACGTTTTTCAAAATTAAAAAAATGCTGTAAAAAAGGGTGCTCATACTGCTGTTGTCACTGGGTGGAAGATGTAAATTCATTTGAAATGGAAATAATTGCTGATTATATCAGGATAAATATTCCAGAAAAAATTGAGGAAATCATAAAATCTTGTAAAGCAGATATCCGGGAACTTGAACGGCTGGATGAAATTGTTAATCTTAAATTGTCAAAATTGTCTGAAAATGAAAGAGCCGGAATAGATCAGGTGGATCTTCTGTTATCAGTATTCTACCAATTGGAAAGAAAATGTCCATTGTTGTCATCTGATGGTTCATGTATGATTTATGATATTCGTCCAATAACCTGCAGAATATATATGAACTTTTCAGATCAATATTTATGTAAACCGGGTTATATCAATAAGGATAACGTAGTTACCTGTCTTTTGGATTTCAATGAAAAATCAAATAACTTGTTAGATCAGCTGCATTTTAAGTATTTACGATTCAGGGATGATACAGGACTAAGATCATTATTGGTAAAATATCTTGAATAATGCATAATGAAGTGTTATCAAATTATTGTATTTGGAAATACATCGTTAAAAATCAGAATACAATTTTTGATATTTTTCAGTCATAATAGCTGCAGTATATTTTTTATGTACCGCACTAATATTATTATGAATTATGGTTTTTCGTAATAATGGATCTGCAAGCAGGCCCAAAATTGCTTTTGTTAAATCAGCAATATTTCCGGGTTCAACGAGAAGCCCGTTTATTTTATTTTCAATGATTTCCGGAATACCACCTACATTTGATGCAATTATCGGGCATTCTGCAGCCATTGCTTCAAGAAGAATCATAGGCAACCCCTCTTTGAGCGAGGGTAATACTAAAATATCAAAGAGTTTTAAGAGCTGCGCAATATCTGAACGTGGGCCAATAAATAAAACATTTTTTACGATGCCAAGGGATATGGTTTGTTTCATCAAATCATGTTTAGAAGGTCCATCTCCGGCAACAATAAGGCAACTGTCTGGGTGGTTTTTAATAATAGCCGGCATGGATTTGAGTAAATTGCCTATTCCTTTAATTGTAATCAACCGTGAAATGATTCCTAATATCGGCCCTTTGGATAATATGTCAAATTCTTTCTTTTTATTAATTTTATTAATGTTTATTGAAAAAAAAACAGGATCTATTCCATTTAAAATGGTAGTGATCTTGGATCTGGAAATACGTTCATATTCATGAAGTTCCCTGGATGTGTAATCAGAAACACCCACTATTTTGGAAACAAAATGGGAGATAAACCATTCGGCTATCATATATCTTCTTCTGTCAGGGTAGATTTTTGCATGATCAGTGTGAATTACTCTTTTTACTCCGGAAATTAATGCTGCAATACCACCCTCTATAAGTGGTTGAGTATTATGAGTATGAACTACATCTGGTTTATTCTGTTTAAAAAATCTGGCGATTTTCAAAAAAGTGAAATAATCTGTACCAGCCTGTTTTTGTGGGATAATGGTTACAGGTACTCCCAATTGTTCAATTTCTGTACTGAAAGCTCCTTTTTTCCTAAGGCATAATACACTGATATCAAATTTTGATTTGTCTATATTGCGGCAAATGTTTACTATTACTTTCTGGAGTCCACCCATTTCCAGATCATGTGTTACTTGTAAAATCTTGATTTTACGTTTTGACAAATTGTTTGTAGTACTCATAATATAGATTGTTATTGCAAAATCTAAACCAGAAGCATTGAAATTATCTTTAGAAAAAAAGGCGTTCTTTAATCATACGAACAAAAAGTTTTTCAGGATTCATTTCCCAAACAGATTCACGCGAAAGTTTAAATGGATCGGTTGTTAAATCATTAGCAGCCTGGCAGGTAGTGACTGCAGCACTATATCCGCATTTCTTGAGTGTATCGACTGACCTTTTATCAAAATCCGATAACTGGCCATTGGGATAGGCAAAGGTTTTAACTGTTTTCCCGATTTGAGACTCAATTTCAGTTTTTGATTCAATAATTTCACGGGCAATCATTTCGTTATTAAGGAGTGAAAGAATAGGATGAGTGATTGTATGGCTGCCAAATTCGATTCCTGCTTTGTTCATTTCTCTGACTTCATTCCAGTTAAGCATAAGGCGCGTATTTGGTTTTGACTTTTTGCAACATTTTGATTCAAAATTTTCAATATATGAATCACGTTCTTGCGGTTTAAACTGTTTGACCCACTCAAGCATTTTTTTTGCTGCAATTTTCCGCTCCTGAATTGTGTTTACAGCTAAAGGTTCTCCGCAAAATTCGGATGGAATTACAGAA
This sequence comes from Chitinispirillaceae bacterium, assembly GCA_035306725.1. Taxonomy (GTDB): domain Bacteria; phylum Fibrobacterota; class Chitinivibrionia; order Chitinivibrionales; family Chitinispirillaceae; genus JAAYEB01. The sequence goes on from DATGNN010000215.1 coordinate 13,373, forward strand.
TTGTTTGTATGCTTTATAATAGATGATAATCTGTCGTGCCATAATTTATTATTGGTTCCAATATAACCTGTTGTCAAAAAAATAGTAGCAGGTACATTGTATCGTTTTAATATTGGAAATGCATATTCGAAGTTATCAAGATAACCATCATCGAAAGTAATACAAACTGTTCGGGGTGCGATTATCCCTCTGTTGATTGATTCTGATAATTCTCCCAGTGTAACTAATTTAAAAGAGCGTGACAGCATGGAGATCTGTTTTTCAAAATCTCTTGCATTTACAAAGTCAATAGCATATGGATCTGTGTATGGAAGAATGCGATGATAAAAAAAGATTTGAAAAGGTGGTCCGATTTTCCTGCTATAAACCTTGAAAGAAGAAGAGTCAAATTTAATTTGTTCTGAGAAGGAGATTATTTTTTCTCTTATACATCTTATACGGAATAAATATGAAGTAAAGGTTAACAAAAAATCCTTGATTGGTTTCATTCAAATATTCCTTTTCTTTCAGTATCCCGTAGTTGATTGGACGCAATAATTGTACCTGATGCGCGCGAAGGGAAAAAAGACAGCTCTATATGATATAATTGGGATTACGATGTTCATACCGACCGAAGAAAAGCTGATTTATTTGTATTGTTTTTCGTTTATATTCAGAATTTTCTTTAGTTTTGTTTCGTATTTCAAGTTTAATATTTTCGAATTCTATAACAAAAGCTCTCTAATTTGCGATTATGTGATTCCGATTCCAAAAAAGACAAGATAAATAAAACCTTTACAGCCATAAAACCCGTTCCACCCAATGCCATTCACGCAGGTACATAGTTTTATAGCAGGCTTTATTGGGTTAAAAATGTTTTGTAATATTTATACCAAATGAACGCTGGTCAGTTGAATAGTTTTCTCTATGTTCCAGCCCGAACATGTAAGCCGTACGGAAAGTGTTTACAGTATTGCGATCCAGTTTGTCCCAGGTATGACGATCGGTTCCGAGGATATTTAACATGTAAAGCGATATGTCAAAGTCGCCAGGAAAATACAAGTTTAAAGCAGCATTCCATTTCTTGGAAACCGCGGTAATAATATAATCCTTAAAACTCAAGTGCTCTTTTTCATGATAAAAGCCGTAATAATAATAAGTATCCGGTTGTGGGTTGATTTGAGTGTCTTTGCTCATAATAACAGCTTTTCGCCCAGGGTAACCCCATATTAACCTCAGGTTTGTACTGATTGAAAGCCAATCGAAAGGTGAATAAATAGCATACAGTTTTGTGATATTATCAGGGATGTTCAAAAAGGAATTTCCATCATAAGTAATTGACTTTTTAACGATGTTTAAACTTATCGTATCAGCCTCTGGGTGAAAGTAGCTTCCCCATAGTGAATCCCCCTGACTGTTCAATCCGATAAAATAACCCCATTCGCCATCTTCGTTTGTAGTGTTACCATATATTGAGTAATCTTTACCTTCTTCATTGGGGTTGGTATTAACGGGTCTTTGAAAGGTATGATTAATCCCGAAACTGAATTTTTTACCGGTGTATTTAACATCTGCATCACAGTTTATATATTGATATTTACCAACATTGACTACTCTGAAAAGTGTTTGTTCCCATCCAAAAAGATCTTTTATTAACCCCCAGGAAACAGAAGGTTCAAATGTGAGCTTATTTGATATGTTTCCAACGTATGCGAGTTCTAAAGAATGAACATTTTCCGGTTTCAGGGTATGCATTACGTTAACAGGTGGAGTCGGCTGAATTATATCACGATCAGGTCCGAGAGGTTCTCGTGGTTCCCTGGGGCGTGGTTCAGTAAAAAGATTGCCCTCTCCATCGATATGGTATCTGTTATACTCATAATTTTCTACACTTCCGTTGTTTGATGAAGTCTGATAAATAAGTTTGATTGAATGATTATCTGAGGGATGAAATACTAGTGCTAATTTTGGATTGAACATTGTTGCCCTGGTGTGAAAGTCAAATCTGAATCCTGCATGAGCGGCAAGAAATGATGATAAATCGTATAAACCTTCAGAAAAGATCGAGAATGTATTATAAACACAATCTGTAATTACGAATTGTTTATGATTACTATTTTGTTCATTTTTGCCTTCCATATCAGGACCAAAATCGTCAAGACGATATTCAAGTCCGATTGCAGCCTGAAAACCGGGTATCGATTTTAACAGGAACATGGAATTAATTCCGTATCTGGCTTCTCCAAATGTTTCTACGACTTTACCGTTAAGATATACCAGACTTGGTTTAAACTTGTCAAGAGTAATGTTGGTTATTCTGGTAGTATTTCTATCATAACTGATTTGTGATTTGATACTGTTGGCACCTATCGGATAATCATACGAAGCATTTACCATCAGGTTTTCAGAATGATAATTTCTTCTGGATTCTTCCCAGTTTTCGGTAGTACTCCAGTAAGGGTCATCCGGTTTGACAGTTTTGCCATCAATAATCCTGTTTGAAGCATTTGAAGGAGGGGGACCGCTATAATCGGGCCATGGGTCCCGAATAAAAAGAGAAACACAGTTTTCCAATTGTCTGGTAAGCCTGACAGAAAGGCTGAAATTATCTTTAATCCAATTACCAAAAATTCTGTAATTTCCTTCAGTTGATCCAAATCTACCATCTCCAGGTCCACCTTCTTTGAGATTCGGTGACCCTGGCCAACCAGCGTTACCATATAGCCTGACTTTATCGTATGAAAATCCAGTGCTTGCACGAAATCCTGCAGAAAATGAAAGCTGGTCACCTCTTTTTGTTTTAGCAAAAAGGTTCGCATCTATTGCTTTTGATCCATCATTGGTTGAAATAAAGGAGGCACTGCTATTATTATGATCAGGCTTTTTTGTGACTACGTTAATGATACCTGCTATTGCACCAGTACCGTATACAAGTCCTGCAGGTCCTCTAAGTATTTCAATTCTTTCAATATCTCCCAGTAATCCCAGCACAGTTTCACTCTGGAAACCATCTCTAGCTTGTGTATTCATTTTGTGACCATTAATGAGAAAAACGATTTTCGTATTTCTGTCGTTTGCTACTCCCCGCATAGCCCAAATTGTGCCGTTCCATTTATTGTAATTGTAAATAAAACCTGGAACATAAATATCAAGAAGTTCAGATATGTTTCTTGCTCCAGATAATCTAATCATTTCATTAGTAATAATTGTCATGCTGAGTGGTGAGCTTTTTAAATCAAGATCCAGAAATGACCCAGATGTTAACTGAAGTGAAAAAAGGTCTTTAAGCGACAAATCATTGAAAACATCCGATTCATTACCGGAGATTGTGAAGCCTAAAACAAGTAAAATCAAAATTGCTTTGAGATGGGAAACAGAGTGCGAGCACATAAGAATCTCCTTGACTAATTAATCCATGAATATATGAATCAATTAGCTATTTATAGATTTTATCGACCTGATATAGTTGCGATTCCTTGACATTAAACAACTTTTTAACCTGTTTATAATTTAGAATTTTATAAACAGCAACAGGTGGTTCTACCGGAATCGAAGATGCATTCCAACCGTTATTCTTTATTCTCAAAATCATTTCGGACGCCTGAACTCCCATAGAAGTGTGATCTGGTAATACTGCAAATGTACCAAAATTTAATTTTGGATCAACAAGCACTTCAACGCCAACAACAACAGGAATTTCGAACTTTTTAACAGTTCTGATCCAGACATCATTTAGTAAATCCGGATGAAGAAGGATATTGTCATTAGGAACCCATAAAACTCCAATGTTTTTATCCTGAATAAGATAGTTAAGGTTTTTTAGAAGAATTTTTGAGTAATTATTACTTTTATTTGGTAGAATGGAATTAATAATGTTTATACCCTCTTTTTTACAGAATCTGGTATTATCATTAACAAACTCGGTCATATATTTTCTGTGGATTACACCAATATATTTCATTTCAATTCCAAGTATGGATCTGAGGTTGACAATACTTGTAACAACCGGTATTTCATATGTTATACCTGATGCATTTTTTAGATCTTTAATTGCATTCTTGATCAAGACTCCCATCAACGAAACACTTGGTAATGGGTTTTCAGGTTTTTCTGTGTCAAGATATTTTTTATAAAGGTTAATCGGTTTATTGTCCATAAGTACCAACAGATCAGGTGTTTTTTTATTAATTTTTTTTGTTAAATCTTTAAGTTCTGTTTGTTGTGAAATAACAAATTCAGTAATATTAAACCCATCACTAAGTTCGTCATTTATTCCTTTAACGACCTGATCGAAATCTTCCCCGGGATGCCTGACAACAAGAATGTCGTTTCTATACTCTGCAAAAACTTGATTGCAGATCAATAGCAGGATAAATAAGTTTCGGATTAAATCCCAGACCTTAAACAAATGATTATTACAGATAATGCGGTTTACGTTATATTCTTCTGGTTTAATCTTACAATTCAACACCTTGTGATTATCTCCGATCCACAATTAATAACCGTCTGGTCAGTAAGTGCATATGTCGTCAAATTAATTTCTGGATCACGCTGTAGGATTTTTAAAAGTTACAGCACCGATTTGCTTTTTTTCTCAAGTTTGATAACACTATTTAGTCCTTGTGTATCAAATGAATCCTCTCTTTGCAGAGTAAATGTATATGCATCAGGATTAAAAAAGGCACTAAATTTCAGATCAGGCTTTCGTTTTTTAAATTTCATTACCAAAATTGTAGCACTGTATGCTGCAGATAGTGAAATCAAAAAAAAAATCAAAAAAAAACCTTTTTTATCAAAATGCATGATGACTCCTGTAAGGAAATTACTAAAAAGAGACTTATTGTTATTATATTGCAAAAAAAAAGGTTTGTCTATAATAAGAATCCATTGAATGGGATATTATAGGATCGGTTGGTGAAAAACTGTTACAACCTATTTGTTCGGGAATTTATGAGCAATTCCATAAAATTTGATAATGATCTGCTTTTACAAAAAATTTTGGAATATACACAGTCGGGTAAAGGCATACCATTTTGTAATACGAATGATTATTCACGTTAGAAAACTGAGCTAAGTGGGAAGTATGTTTCTATTATACTGTATTAATCAATAGTGTTACTCTTGTAAATAGATTGTTGATTATTAGACGCTGTAGTTGAATAAAAATATTATAAGTAAGCTCCAAACTCCTTAACTTCAATGCTATACTTACTATCAACAGATTTTTGTTTTCAGAAAAAATATTGTTTATTATGTGCTTCAATTCCCGGATCATTAATTGGAATAAGATTTGTATTTTATAATAATAAAATGGTTAAGCTGAAAGGAATTCTGTATCAACGGATTATTTAAAATTATAATTGATATTTTTAATTGAAAAATTGAAAGGATTTGTATATGAGAATGTTTATACCATCGGTGTTTATCATTTTATTTTGCATTTCTATATGTCGTAGTCAGGACACTTTGTTTGCAACAATAACTGATACTGCGGAAATCCCGCTTTTGGAAATTGGTGGAATTCTTGGCCAGCCAACGGGTTTGGATTTCCAATGGTGGTTTACACAAAGAAGTGCTGTCCATGGAATTCTGGGTTATTCTTTTTATGAGGATGGAAGATTTCATGCAAGCGCAGACTATCTTTTAAATTTCGGTTTTTTTCGGATCACCGGAGGAATGTTGCCAATTCATTTTGGTATTGGGGGTGTTATAAGAATAGGTAGTGGTTTTGTTTTTGGATTCAGAGTTCCTGTTGGTGCAGAGTACATTCTGGACCGGGGCGCATTAAGTCTGTTTGCACAACTTGCACCCCAGGTCAATCTGATTGATGATTTTGGTTATAACTTCAGTGGAGGTGTAGGTGTCAGATTGAATTTCGGGACTGTAGGAAGAAGATAACCAATGTTTAATAAATAATGCAGGTTTCTTTTTCAGGATAAGATAATTACCGAATGAGTAAGTAAGAAAAGTTTAACTGTTAATTTATAGTTTTGCCGTGGTTTTGAACGGGAATTGAAAAAAACACGGAAGTGCCCTTTCCTGGAGTGGATTGTATCCAGAGTTTGCCACCGTGAGTTTCAATTATTTCTTTGCAAATTGGTAGCCCAAGACCACTGCCTCTGGTTTTTTCTGTTGTTCTTCCACGATAAAATTTGTCAAATAAATGTGGCAAATCTGAAGGCGAAATACCAGGACCATTGTCATGTACACCTATTACTATAGAATCAGAGAAATTTTTTAAGGTAATAAGTATATTACTGCCATTTTTCCCATATAGATATGCGTTGTTCAGAATATTCATTATCACCTGTTTCAAGCGATTTTTATCAGCATAAACATAAGGTAAATTTTCATCTGTTTTGACATTTACGGGAAAGTGATTTGTTTCCTGAAAGATATTTACAGTTTCCTTTATGATTGAAACAGGATCGAACCTTTCATATTGCAATGAGATTATACCCAGTTCAATCTTGGACAGGTCCATCATGTCTGAAATAAGTGTGTTAAGCCGTTTCCCTTCTGATAGTATCATTTTTAAAAATTCAGTATGTTCTTGAGGAGATATTTCGATATCATCCATCAGCAGGGTTTGTGCAAAACCAATAATACTGGTAAGAGGTGTTCTTAATTCGTGAGCAGCTTTAGAAATAAATTCTGATTTCAGTCTGTTTTTTTCATGAAGTTTCTTGTTGGCGATGTCAAGTTGAATGTTTTTTCGCTGAATCATTCTTTCCAGATTTTTCCTCTGGGAAATATTGATTACTATGCCTCGCGTATTAATCAGTTCACCTTTATTATCGAATATGCCTGCAGCATTAAGTAAAATATCTATAGTCTGTCCACTTTTACAAACAAGAGTATACTCCATGTTCTGAACTGTTTTTTTGTTCAAAATATGATTCCAGTGGGCTTCAAATCTTTTCTTTTGCTCAGGTATTACAATATCTGACAGACGTTTTTTACCGATCAATTCATCACGGCTGTAACCCAATATAGATAATTCATAATCATTGATGTAAATGAAAAACCTTTCAGGATTTAAAAAATGAATTCCTATAAGCGCGTTCTGGAAAAGGTTGTCTAAACGTTCATTATCTATTCGATCTTGAAAATAATTCATAAAAGATCCTTACAAATGAGCATGACAAGTACTATTAAATCAGATACCTGGTTATGAATGGAAACAAATGGTAAAAACCAGTGCCTGCATAATATAATTAATCATATACTCATCTGAATCTGACCGATTCTTTCGCGATCAGCTTCGCGGACATTGGCATAAAGGGTTTATGGCTGGCTTGGTTCGGTATCACCAGGCAGGTATGACCTTCACAGCCACAAAAATCAATTTCTCCAGTAGCGCCGCTATGCAGCTTATCATAAATTAATCGGTCCAATTCAGAACTCATTTAATTAAACGGGTATTTTCATAAACTTTCTTTGTTATTCAAAACAAAGCATCTTTCAACAAAGCTTTTTGGCCGACTAATGCTTTCTGAATCCCACATAACCGGATGATTTATACAATTCATTTAAAAATATTCGAATAGATAATGGCTATATTTGATAAATTTATCATCACATTTTATTAACCAGTTGTAATACAATACTAATTTTGAAAGATCTCGAAAATAACGCTTCGTCAAAGTTTGATAAACAAAAAATAGCTAATGCACCGGATATTTCCGATTTGTTAAAAGTTAACTAAAATGTAAATAATTCAGCTTCAATCCTTTATACTTTGATCAGGAGATTCAGAACCTGTGTCCGATTTTGGTTTAATATAAATCAGCGATTGTATTTTGAGTAAACAGTTATTGTATTAAATCAGAAAATTCTTCAGGTTGGTGGGCAACTATTGTTAATTTATTTTTTTTAACAGGGTGAATAAAAGAGAGTTTGAATGCATGAAGATATAACCGATTTGTTGAAAATTTAAGAACCCGATTATCCGCTTCAGAATCTCCATACCGATTGTCTCCGACAATTGGTGCGCCAATATGTGCCATTTGAACACGAATCTGATGCGTTTTACCTGTTTCCAGAAAAACTTCAACCCGAGATATATCATTTTGATATTTAACTACTCTGTATCTGCTTCTGGTTTGTTGGCCATCTGATCTCACACACATTTTCATACCCTTTTTAAGGTTGTGCGATTTTGAGATACCAAGTATGATTTCATCTTCAAACTTCGGAGGTTTATGGTGACATATGGCAATATATTCTTTAATAATTTCACGACTGCGGAATATGTCATGCAGACTGCGAAGTATACTTTTATTTTTTGCAATCAGTATTATTCCAGAAGTGTCTCTGTCGATTCGGTGGACAAGAGCAGGTTCACTTTCATCCGAAAGCACACCTTTTTCAAAAAGGTATCCTGATGCCAGCTCAATCAATGTATCACCATTAAGATGACCTGTTCCCGGGTGTACAACCAGACCTGAAGGTTTGTTGCAGGCAAGAAGATAGTTATCTTCATAAATGATTGAGAAATTTCTCTTGTAAAAATCTGTATTGACAATATTACGGAGTTTCTGGTCAGGACTACGTTTTTGTGCGATTTCAGATTGATCTACATATAATGAAATCAAACTGGATTCCTGAACACGGTAGTTTTGTTTGACCCGTTTACCGTCTACAAGGATTTTGCCTTTGCGAATAAGAGAATAGATTTCAGACAGTGATTTTAAAGGAAGCCGTTTCCGTAAAATGCGGTCAATGCGGCAGCCTGAATCATTATTTTCGATACGGATTTGAACCATAATAATTCTAACAGGGGCTTAAAAGATTAAACATGTCAGATTTTATCATAAAGACCGCTGATTGACTCACCTTGATTTGTAAACGTGATTGCTTTAGAAAACAGTTCAGCCACAGATAAAACCACCAGTTGAGGGATCTTCTTTTCTTCAGGAATATAAACAGTATCTGTTACAACAAGTTTGGTTAACGGAGAATTTTTGAGACGTTCTGAAGCACGACCGCTTAGAACAGCATGAACTGCACATGCCTGAATCTCTTCAACACCCAATGATTCAAGTGCTGTAATTACTTCAATTATAGAACCCCCTGAAGCAATTTCGTCATCAAATATAATTGCTTTTTTCCCTTTAACATCACCTATTACATTATGAATAACTGGTTTTTCAGAATCATCACTTCTTCTTTTATCCAGAATAGCCAAAGGCAAGCCTAGTCTGATTGCATAAGCACCAGCTCTTTTCGCACTACCTGCATCAGGAGCAACAACAACACAGTTGTCGGTTTTACAATCATTAAAATAATCAAGCAAAACACGCCCGGCCAGGAGGTGGTCTACTGGAATTCTGAAAAACCCTTGAATTTGTGGAGAATGGAGATTCATGGTCATGACGCGGTCTGCACCGGCTGTTTGAAGAAGGTCGGCAATCAGTCTGGCAGAAATTGAAATTCTGGGTTCGTCTTTTTTATCTGAGCGTGCATAAGGGAAATAGGGCACAACTGCAGTAATTCGTCCTGCACTTGCATGCTTGATAGCATCAATCATAATCAACAATTCCATTATACCTTCATTAACAGGACTGCATGAAGGTTGAATGATGAAGACATCTTGTCCCCGGACACTTTCAACTATTCTCACTTTAATATTTTCATTGCTGAATTTAATGATATTACATTTCCCGAGCTCTACACCTGCAAAATTACAGATAGATTCTGCGAGCGGGATATTAGCATTTCCCGAAAAAATTTTAAGTTTACCGTTCACCTTTCCTCCGTAGATTCAAATTATTCCTGATAATCGTTTTTACGTGCATCCCATTCAAACGTAATATCCATAATTGATTCAGAAATCAGTTTTGGTTGATTGATTGTTTTGGGTTCGAAATAGAAATCCCCTTCTTCGAGTTCAAGCATTTTAAAGATTGCTTCTCTTCCATTTTCATTACGGTAAAAGCCATCAACTACCTGTCCTTTGCAGAATGTCAGATATCCTTTTCTGCGTCCAGAATATATATGCAATATACCTTCACGTCTACCTATTTCAAGAAATTGAATGGCATCAAGCAAAGTTGTCTGGGCAAGATTCCCGCTAAAAACAAAACTGGTATTGTACTGTCCGGAGTTTTTTTTCTTTGTTTTTTTTCGAAATAACAAGATTAGTATTACAGCACCCAGAATACCTGATCCCAAACCTGCAACCACTACATAAATTAAACCTTGCCAGTTCATATTCACCTATTCTACATTCTACTCAGACATATTTTCCTGAGGATAATTAATATAATCTTTTACACGTGAAATGTTCTCAATTCCTTTAATTCTTTGTATCCTTCTGAAGATCTGTTTTAACTGGTTTCGGTTACTGATTTCAATCTTAAAAGCGCTTTTTGCGTTTTGGCTGATAGTTTTTATAGAGCCCTCGAGTACGTTGGCTCCAAATTCAGAAAATACAAGACTGATTTCATGAAGCAAACCGGGGCGATCGGTTGCAAGTATTTCCAGATCTACAGTATACTTTTTTTGGTCTCCACTATCCCAGCTAACTTCAATTTTTCTTTCTTCATCTTTGGAAAAAAGTACCACATTTGGGCAATTCTCCCTATGTACCGAAATTCCTCTTCCACGTGTAACAAATCCGATAATCGGGTCACCTGGAATCGGATTACAGCATTTTGCGAATCGAACCATAAGATCATCATTTCCACCAACAAGTATACCCTGACTGCCACGCCCGGTAAATGTGTCAACTATTCGGGACACTACATTGGAAGACATCGATTTTTTAATCTTTCGTGCCTGAAAATACTGCATGACACGGCTGATAGGCATCTCTCCGCTACCAACCAGTTCATAAAGGCGATCAAGGTGGCCTATTCCAAGAAAAGGGAGCAGATCAGGTACATGATCATTGAAAGGAGTTGATGAACGGAGTCGTTTATAAGATGCCTGGATAATCTTTTTTCCAAGATCTATGCTTTCCTGGCGACCAGTGTTTTTAAGCCATCTCCGTATTGCACTTCGTGCTTTAGGTGTTTTTACTTCACGTAGCCAGTCAATAGAAGGTTTTTTAGATTTAAGATGAAGAATTTCAACTGTTTGCCCGCTTCTGAGAATGCGGTTTATTGGTTCAATTTTACCGTCTACCTTTGCACCTATACAGTGTATTCCGAGGTCCGTATGAACTGAAAATGCAAAATCAAGTACTGTTGCTCCTTTTGGAAGAGATATCAGATCTCCTTTTGGGGTAAAAACAAAAATCTCTGCATGGAACAGATCGATTTTGAAAAATTCAAAAAATTCTGTGGAATCTGTAAGATCTTTTTGCCATTCTATTACATTTTTGAGCCAGATCAGAGCTCTATCATCCTTGGTCATCTCTTTTTCGCCGCTTTTATATAACCAGTGAGCAGCAATACCATCTTCAGCAATTTGGTTCATTTCCCATGTACGGATCTGCATCTCAACAATATTTCCTTTTTCGCCAAAAACGGTTGTATGGATCGACTGGTATCCATTTGATTTGGGAGTACTGATATAATCTTTAAATCTGTCCTGAATTGGAGTCCACATGGAATGAATTATGCCAAGTACATGATAACAATCCTGTACACTATTTACAATCACTCTGATGGCAAGAAGATCGAATACTTCCTCAAAAGATTTATTCCTTTCCATCATTTTACGGTATATGCTAAAAAAGTGTTTTGGTCTGCCAACTATCGTGGTTTCAATATTCTCTTCTTCCAGCCGTTGCCGAAGCGGAATGACAAAGCTATCAATAATCGCTTCCCGTTCGCTTCGTGTTGCTACAACTTTTGCAACGATCTCTTTATACTCTTCCCAGTGAAGGTGCTTGAAAGCAAGGTCTTCAAGTTCCCATTTTATTCTGGCCATACCAAGACGATGAGCCAGAGGGGCATAAATATCAATTGTCTCTGTAGCTATTGCTTTAATCCGATCTGGGGATAGATACTTTAGCGTACGGAGGTTATGAAGTCTATCTGCAAATTTGATAATAATCACCCTGAGATCTTTTGCCATGGAAAGAAGCATTTTGCGATATGTTTCTGCCTGCCTGTCCTGATTTGATTTAACCTGAAATACTCCGATTTTAGTAACACCGTTAACCAAAACCGCTATTTCTTTCCCAAACTGCTCTTCGAGATCAGCCATACTAACGGAAGTGTCTTCAATTACATCATGAAGCAGTCCGGCGGCAATAGTAACAGGATCAAGGCGTTGTTCTGCCAATATCAGAGCTACAGCGACAGGATGAGCCAGAAATGGTTCACCAGATTTGCGGACCTGATCTTTATGTGCATCCCAGGAGAAACGGAATGCTTTTTCTATCAGATCAAATCCGATTTTGGGATTAACATCAAAAATCTTGTTAATAAAAACTTTAGCAGCTTCATCAATTGATGCTGTTGGTAAAAAAAGTGCAGGATCCATAACTTGAAAATAAACCATGCATAACCCGAATTTCAGGTAATTTTTAACCTAATTACCTCAAATTACTACGTTAGCTGGATGAATACAGAAATTATTCTAACTTGTTCCAACGATTAAAAGAGTATCTATAACTTTACGAAAAAAATGCAAAAGTATTGCGGCCACTTAATTGCAAAGAAAAGTTGTTATGATTCGATTAGGATATGTCGGAATAAATACAGAACTCCCTTCCAGCGGAAAAACATTTCGTCTGGCTAATTATTCAAAAGAAAAAATGATCGAAACAGCTCGACTAAATATTGATGCACTTAATCAGATACTTTTATGGAATAAAAAACATAACATAAAAATATTTCGAATAACTTCTGCACTTATTCCATTCGGCTCTCATTTAATCAATAAAGGAGAGTGGAAAAATGAACTTAAAGAAAATCTGATTGAAACTGGATATTTCATAGTTAAAAATGGTATGCGTGTATCAATGCATCCAGGACAGTATACAGTAATTAATTCACCTAATGAGCAATTTTGCAAAAATTCCCTTCGTGATATTGAATATCATAATACAGTATTGGATCTGATGGGTCTGGATGAGACGCATAAAATTATTATCCATGGTGGCGGTATATACAATGATAAAGAAAAATCGATGAATATTCTTGTAAAAAGGTTAAATAATTTACCACAAATTCTCCAAAGAAGAATAGTTCTTGAAAATGATGAACGTTGTTTTTCAGCATTTGAGATCTATAATGTATGCATAAAAACAGGTTTGCCAGGGGTTTTTGATGTTTTCCATCATGAAGTATATCCATCATTTGATAATTTGACAGAAAGAGAAATTATTTTAAAATTCAAAAAATTATGGGGTAATGTTCGCCCCAAAATTCATTATTCTAATCAGGCTGCAGGGAAAAACAGGGGAGCTCATTCTGACCATGTCGATGTAACAGAGTTTCTGAAGTTTTATCGAAAAATAGAAGATCTGGAACTTGATATTATGTTGGAAGTAAAAGATAAACAGAAATCAGTGCTTGAAATCAAGAAAATGATTGTACAATTATAATAACCATACTGTGCCGAAGAACAACCATGTTACCTTGTCATCAGGACAGTTTACAATTGTATGGGTGTCAGGCCAAAATAGAAAAGATGCAGCCAATCGCTGCGCACAAAATTTTAAGTTTGATGCTCTAGGTGAACAGATAAACCCTGCACATGGTTGATCATCTGTCTTTAACCGAAAACTTTGTGACAGAAATCTCTGAAAGGGATCATGTGTATTATAACGAGATAATAAATTTTGTGCAAAAAAGAACATCGCAGAAAATGAAAATTATGAAAAACTGAATTATGTCTATTATACATAAGGTTTTCCGGTTTACGTTTCTATTTTAAAATAAATCCTGTTGCTGCTGTATGTTCATCACTAAAGAATCATCACCACTGATGTTAAACTTTTTTCCATATTTTAACTACTAACTTTATCTGGTTAAACCGAAGGTCATAACCAGTTGGCAAACGCGCGGACAGATCGATTTGTTGCGCAAAGATTTCTGGTCTATTGGTGTCTGATCATAAGATGCTAAGGGTTTTAAAATTTTCTGCATCAGTTATTTTACTGTCATTCATCATCGCAAATTTCAGTTTCAATCATAAATAAAGATAAAGGAGCCAGTGTAGTGATTTTGAGAGATCAATTTTTCTTATTACCTTTTTTAGTTGTTTTCTGTCTTGGTGCACAGGAACTCCTTAAAAATAATGATTTTTCCAATGGGTTCGATAATTGGGGCCATCCATCAGTTCCACAGGGTAATGTATCAGACGTTAATACCCAATGGGGAGATGGATTATTCTTTGAAATTCAAAATGGCGGCACAAACAACTGGGATATACAGATGTTCCAAAGTGGAATTAACCTCAGACCAGGTTACACTTATAAAGTAACAGTTAAAGGGTATGGTAATGGTGCTGACAGGAAAATTTTGGCAGGAATAGGGGAAAGTGGTGGTAATTATGATTCATACATTGAACTTGAATGCAATTTAGAGGATAACAAGCATCTTGAATATACAGGTTTTTGGGAAAATTCGGGTATAACGAATCCGGATGCACGTTTTTTTATTAATGGTGGGGGTGAAAATGTAAGTTTTACCCTTACCTCAGTATCTGTTTTTGAATCAAAAACACCTGGGGGAGATCCAGATGATGAATTTGTTCTCCTGAATCAGGTTGGGTTTTACACAAAGGGATCCAAAATTGCAGCGTTGCGTAACGGTGCTGGAGATTCTTATAAAATTTTAAGCAGTGATGGTGTTGAGGTGTGGTCTGGTAATCCTGGCAGCCAGCTTTCTTATCAGCCGTCAAACGAAACCCTCAGGACTCTGGATTTCTCGGATCTTACCCAGGAAGGTACATATACTTTTTATCGAAATGGTATTGCTGTTTCACGTGAATTCATAATAGCAGAATCTCCTAACCGGGAGATTTCAAAAGCTGCTCTGAAAGCTTATTATTACCAGAGGGCATCAACAGAAATTACCCAGGAGCACGGAGGAATATGGAATCGTCCTGCAGGGCATATGGATGATAT
>DATGNN010000216.1:0-3205 GCA_035306725.1 Chitinispirillaceae bacterium
GGAGTTGAAGAAAGGAAAGATTGAAGATGTCACCTGACGGTAAACGGTTTCTGATTACCTGTGCATTACCATATGCAAATGGAAATATTCATCTTGGACATTTACTGGAAGCGGTTCAGACCGACATTTTTGTCAGGTATCAGAAATTACGTGGAAATGATGTCGTTTTTGTGTGTGCTGATGATACACATGGAACTCCCATTGAATTGTCTGCATTAAATCAGGGTATTACTCCTGAAAAACTTATCGATTCAGCTCGAAAGGAACATATCAGAGATTATGCGGGTTTCAATATCAGTTTTGATATCTATTATTCAACCAATTCTGAAGAAAACCGCTCCTTTGCAGAGTTGATCTATTCGAATCTGATAAAGAATGATCTTATAGTCGAACGGGAAATCGATCAGTATTATTGTGAAAAGGATAAACGTTTTCTTCCGGATCGGTTCATAACAGGTACTTGTCCAAATTGTAAAGCAGAAGGACAGTATGGTGATGTGTGTGAAATGTGTGGCTCGACTTATGAGCCTGCAGATCTGATAGAGCCGCAGTGTTTTATATGTGGAAACAAGCCTGTACTGAAAAAATCGACAAATTTGTATGTCAAATTAGACAAGTGCGAGAAATTCCTGAGTGAGTTCATTGATACAGGTGTTCTGCAGGATGATATCAAAAATTTTGTCAGGTCGTGGATTGAAGACGGGTTAAGGGAGTGGTGCATTTCACGTGACGGACCGTATTTTGGTTTTAAAATTCCAGGCAAAGAGAACAAGTACTTTTATGTCTGGCTTGATGCGCCTGTAGGATATATCTCCTCAACGCAAAAATGGTGTAATGAATCAGGAAAACGGATTGAGGATTATTGGAGTCGTGAAAGTGGTACTCAGATTATTCACTTTATAGGCAAGGATATTGTCTATTTTCATGCCCTGTTCTGGCCGGTTATGCTTAAAAGCTCCAATTTTAATCTTCCATCACGAATCGTTGTTCATGGTTTTTTAAACATTCAGGGCGAAAAAATGTCCAAGTCAAGAGGTACGTTTATCAATGCAAGAGATTTTCTTCAAAAGGTTAAACACCCTGAGGCTCCGGAGTATCTCAGATTTTATTTTGGTTCAAAGCTGATGCCCAATATCGGTGATATCGATCTTAACAGAAATGAACTTCTGAACAGGATAAATACCACTCTTGCAAACAACATAGGAAATTTTCATCACCGGACCTTTGTATTCTGTGACCGGTATTTTGATAAAAAGATCCCGGATGCATCATGGGATGAAGCGGTTGAGACAATTGTTGAAGAAGCTGCTGCGGAGATTGCCTCCTATTATCAGAAGTGTGAATATAAATCAGTCATTGAAAAAGTTCATGCCCTTGGCAGTCTGGGAAACAAATATTATCAGGATTGTTGTCCATGGGAATCTGTAAAGACAGAATCACAGAAAGCTGCTGTTGTAATGGTGACATGTGTAAACCTGATAAAGGCGATTGCCGTTTTCTTGAAACCGATTACTCCAGATTTGACCGGCAGAATAGAACGTCAGTTAGGGTATGTATTCAAGTGGGATGATTACAAATTCTCGTTAAGAAATTTTACACCCGGCACAACGGAGAAATTGGTTAAACCACTCGAAGAAAGTGATATTGATCCCCTTTTTACTCCCGAAATATCTAAAGGCAGACCTCTGTCCGGCTTGATCGATATTGATTCTTTTAAAGAGATTGATTTACGGGTAGGTACGGTTCTGGAAGCTCAAAAAATTGAAAAATCGAAGAAACTGCTGAAACTTCAGGTTCAGATTGGCTCAGAGCGCCGTCAGATTATTGCCGGAATTGCTGCCAGTTATTCACCGCAGGATCTTATCGGTAAACAGGTTGCGGTTGTGGCAAACCTGGAACCTGCAACATTGTTTGGTTTGAAGTCGGAAGGGATGCTTTTGGCTGCTCAGGAATCAAGTGGTTCTCTTGTACTGTTGCAACCGGAAAAAAAAGTATCCACAGGAGCAAAAATCTCATGAGCCATTTCGAATCTGCCCGGGAGAGGGTAGTTGTAAGGGAAACTGACTGCGCAATGGTGGAGAAACTTGCTGCAGAGCTGAATATATCCAGCAGCATCGCTGCTATCCTTGTAGGACGAAATTATACAACCTTTGACTCGTGTAAGACATTTTTCAGACCCCAGTTGTCCCATTTTCACGATCCGTTTATTTTTAAGGACATGGAGGTTGCTGTCAACAGAATCTGTTCTGCTATCAGAAATAAGGAGAAAATAGTAGTATACGGAGATTATGATGTTGATGGTATAACTTCTACAGCACTGATGATCAGGGTGTTGCAGAAGCTTGGGGCACAATGTGATTATTTTTTGCCAAACCGACTCAGTGATGGATACGGGATTTCAAAAGACGGAATTCGGAAAATAGCTGATGGTGGTGCTACGTTAATTGTTTCTGTGGATTGCGGTATTACGTCCATATCTGAGACAGAGTATGCCGGATCGCTCAATGTTGATATGATTATTACTGATCATCATGAACCCAAGGAAAAATTGCCTTCAGCGGTTGCAATACTGGACCCGAAAATTCCCGGATGCAGTTATCCCGATAAAAATCTCGCAGGTGTGGGGGTTGCTTTAAAACTCTGTCAGGCACTTGGAATAAACACAGGATTAAAAGAGGAACTGTGGCTTCCTTGTCTGGATCTGGTCGCATTGGGAACTGCTGCTGACATTGTTGCACTTACCGGAGAAAACAGGATTATTACCAGGTTCGGATTCGATATATTAGCCCATTCATCAAATGTCGGTATTAAAGAACTGGTTGCACAGCAGAAGCTGACAGGAAAGAAAATAACAACTTCACAGGTGGTTTTTCAGTTGGCGCCATGTATAAATGCTGTCGGCCGGCTTGGAGATCCGGGGCGTGGGGTGGAACTGCTTCTTACAAACAAGCAGGAAGTTGCTTTACAGTATGCCCGTGAGTTGCGTGATACAAATCTTGAAAGAAGAGCTCTGGATAGCAGTGTGGCTCAGGAAGCGATATCGTGGGTTTATCAGAATTGTAGTCCGGAAACCGATTATTCTCTGGTTTTGGGTAATGAGCATTGGCATCTTGGAGTTATCGGCATTGTGGCTTCAAAAATGGTAGAGAGGTTTCATCGTCCTTCAATACTGTTTTCTGTTGGTAGTGATGGATTTGCGCGTGGT
>DATGNN010000217.1:0-3940 GCA_035306725.1 Chitinispirillaceae bacterium
GTATTTTAATTATGTAGATATTTTAAGAAGATTTGATGTATGGCACATAACCTGGGCTGTATCAGATATTTACCGTCTTGGATCCCCATCAATACGTACCGTTCTTGATAGTGCTTATAAAGATGCATCAAAAAGAGCACAAAATACTCATCGCCTGGCTAACAGAATGGCAAACAGTGAAAAGGTGTATATGGGAGATGCGCATTCAGGTGGAAGAGCGTACGCAAGAAAACATCTGGTGGTTCCAGGTAATAAAAAATACTTACAGTCTTTTGATGAGTTTTTAGAAGCGCTTTAACAGAGGCGGCTGGCAGCACACAAAATGGTTATGATGTGATCATGTGTGCTGCTTTTCTATATGAATTTCAAGTATTTCTATAATTCAGTTTTTCTGGAATACCTGCGCAAAAGCCCGTACTATTGAATAATGAGCTGCATTTTGCAAAAGAAGCTATTGCTGATTTAACCTTCAATAATACTATTAGAATTTCTTCTATCAGACATTTATTAAAATGCAATTCATGGGTATATAAAGTATAATAAAAGCTGGTAAATTATTGATTAAAGTGTTTGTGCTGAGTATTTTTCAGAATCCACCTCATGCTCCATATTTATAATCTGCAAATGAGGCTTTAATATGCAATATCTCTTGAAAGCACTACTTGAAGAACGGATAATTGAACTTAAAAGTTCGGATAAAGAGAGTGCACTGTCGCAACTTGCCGTTGTTATACAGAAAATACCCGGATTCCACTCTGATATAAATCTGCTTGATCAGGTGCATGAAAGAGAAGCTATGGGAGATACGTATCTTGGTTATGGAATAGCGTTTCCCCATGCCAGATCCAGTGCAGGTGGTGGTCTGGTTTGTGTCATTGGATGGAGCAGAAACGGAATCGACTATACTGATGGGATAAAGGCTAATCTGATTTTTCTTTATTATATTCCTGAAACAGCATCAAAAGCTTATCTTGACGAGATTGCCTCACTAGCCAAAATTCTTGAAAAACGGGAAGACCTTCGTGAACTGGACAAATTTGAAAATGTTGAAGAAGTCAAGATGCGTTTATATGAATGGATAGATGCAATGTATTCTTTTCCAGCTTTGCACGGTGAATCCGCATCAATTCCTGTTCTCAGCAAGCTCTTGCGTCCAGAAATAATCGAGATGCTAAGATCGAAAAAATTAAATGAACTTCGGAATTTGATTTCGGGACAGAATGCTGCTGACATAGCTGAGTTGATTACCGTAGTTGAAGACATCGACAGGATTGTCCTTTACAGGCTTTTGCCGCGCCAGATGGCTGATGAGGTATTTTCACTTCTTGACATTGATTCGCAGAACCTTTTGCTTGAGAATATGGCAAGGGAGGAAACAAGACAGGTTATAAGTGCTTTGCCTCCTGATGATCGTACTGCACTTTTTGAAGAACTTCCTGCCCGTGTCATGCAGGAACTTTTAAATCTGTTAAGCGATAAGGAGCGTAAGGAAGCACTCGCTTTGTTGAGTTATCCACAAGACAGTGTTGGCAGATTAATGACTAACAGGTATGTTGCGGTAAGGCAGCATTGGACTGTTGCAAAGGCAATGGAGCATATACGAAAAGTTGGAACTGATTCAGAAACACTGGTCATGATTTATGTTACTGATGAGAAGGGTGTTCTCAAAGATGATCTGACTCTAAGGAAAATGATTCTTTCAGAACCACAAACACCGATATCAGAACTAATGGATGGACATTATGCTTACCTGAATTCTCTTCAGGATCGTGAAGATGCAGTCCGGGTATTTAAAAAATACGATCTGTATGCGCTGCCGGTAATAGATTCGGACGGCATTCTGTTGGGTATTGTTACAAATGATGATATTCTGGATGTTGCTGAAGAAGAGGCTACCGAGGATTTCCATAAAGGAAGCGCAATACAGCCAATTGGGGTTACCTATCTTAAGGCTCCGTTAAGGCTTATCTACAGCAGCCGAATACCCTGGCTTGTGATACTTGTTATTGTAAACATACTGTCAGGAGCAGGCATTGCCAGATTTGAGAATCTTATCTCTTCTGCTGTGGCGCTCATTTTTTTTCTACCTTTGCTTATAGCCAGCGGTGGAAATGCTGGTTCTCAGACTGCTACTCTTGTTATTCGAAGTATGGCTCTGGGAGAATTAAAATTGAATGATTACTTCAAAGCAGTGTGGCGGGAACTTCTGGTTTCAACTGTAATTGGTTTATCTATGGCTACAGCGGTTTTTTTTATTGCATTTTGGCGTTCTGGGGTACTGGTTGGGGTAGTAACTGCTCTTTCCATGAGTATTATAGTAATTTTAGGAAGCCTGATCGGTTTGTCTCTGCCATTCATTCTTCGTAAATTTAGAATGGATCCGGCTGCAGCAAGTGGTCCGCTTGTAACCTCGGTGGCTGACATTCTCGGAGTGCTTATCTATTTAAGTATCGCTTCAATCATTCTCGGTCCGGTTGCATCTTGAAATTCAGCTATACCCATGTGCTGTCTGCAATTCTGTTGAGGATGATGAGTCTGCCAGGGCGGTACAAGAAAAAAATAATTTATCGGATATAGATTTAAATGTTATTGGTGTTAAACCGTATTTTGTTATAATGAATGGAAGACCGGGTTAAGTTTTTTAAAGAGATTAAAAAAAAATTTGACTATTTCCTTGCGCTTATTATATACTAACTTTAGAAGTTAAATCATATTCAAGGTGAACAGTAGTAATTAATCAATCCACAGAGAAATAACCACGATAAGTAAAATCCTCATATATGGTAGTGAATAATTAGACCCCAGGCAAAAGGCTTCGTATATTCAAAACAATAATAGAACATAACTTTTTAATAAACGACGAGCAATCGTCATTGTTACTTTTAATTTTATTACATGGAGGCTTTAATGGCTCAAAAACTATTTGTCGGTAACCTTTCTTTCTCTGCTACTGAAGATGCAGTTAGAGATCTTTTCGCACAATATGGTGAAGTTACATCAGTTAACGTTGTTACAGACCGTATGACAGGTCGCGCTCGTGGATTCTGTTTCGTAGAAATGGAAAATGCTGAAGAAGCTGTTTCTGCGTTGAATAATCATGAATTTGAGGGCAGACCTTTGAAAGTTGATCTTGCACGTGAACGTACACAGAGAAGTTTTGGTAGTAATGGCGGCGGGAAATTCCGTGGTGGAAACAACAGATTTGGAAATCGTGATCGTCAAAGATATTAAACTTTTCCGGTATACATTTAAATTAATCTGATTGATTAATTCCCGTGTAGAGTTCTGCGGGGCAAGTTGTTCAAGAGATCGATTCAGTTCCGGAAGAAATCAAATTGATTTCAATAATGAGGTTAATACTTGCCCTATTTTTTTCTCCTCCTTTCTTGTGCTTTTTCAAAAATGAATTGTTTTTTTAATTTTAAATACACTGCGATTATTCTGTAATCTGATTCAATTATAATTGAATCAATTCAGGATAATAGTTGACTTGTTTAAATCTGCCCCTCGTATTATTAAAACAGCATTTTCGAATGCGAGAGAATTCCCACCTTGTTTTTTGATGTAGATAAATAAAACTGCTTTCCCAGTTGTTTTAATACAATTAATTAACCCCTGTTTAAAATTGTATCAATTAATGGATATAGATTTGCTGGCAGAAATGTAAGACAAAGGGGGAATGTTTTTGTTCTGGAAGAAAAGAAATAATTTGGAAACTGAGCACAATGAAAAAGCAATTGCTCGCAGAATCAGGAAAAATAAAGGATTCAATTATCTGGGAGATGCTGTTCTTGGAGGAATAGATGGATCTATTACAACGTTTGCTGTTGTTGCTGGAGCAACAGGTGGCAATTTTGACAGAATTGTAATAATAGTATTAGGATTTGCAAATCTGATTGCTGATGGATTCAGTATGGCAGTAAGTAATTACCTTCGTTCA
>DATGNN010000218.1:0-9988 GCA_035306725.1 Chitinispirillaceae bacterium
AATATAACCGGAATTAATAATTTCATTTATATCTGTTGTTAATGTAACACCTGGATTACTGCCTGATAATTTATTCAGCACTTCCCTGTTTCTGTCGCAAATGGCAACGACTGTTGCATTATCCACCGCATTAAAATTTCTGACAATGTTTGGTCCCCAGTAACCAAAACCAATAACACCTATACGAATCATTCCCTTCTCCCTTCCGCAATATTCACATTGCGCCCTTTGCCTTAAAAATTGCAAAAGGTGTTTTCAACAACAACCTGACATCAAGTAATACCGATCTTCTTTTGCAATAGTTCAGATCCATTCTTACCATCGTATCAAAAGTAGTCATGCTTCTGCCATTCACCTGCCAGATTCCGGTAATACCTGGCTTGCTTTCCATAATACGCCTGTAATGCCATGGAAGATATTCTGCTGTTTCGTATGGTATAGCGGGTCGTGGACCAACAAGAGACATATTGCCCATCAATACATTTAAAAATTGAGGCAGTTCATCAAGACTGGTTCTTCTTAATACTTTTCCAATCAACGTAACCCTGGGGTCATCAGTTAATTTGTACAACCCATTTCTGTTCTGAATTTTTCCCCTTATCAATGCCCTTACATATTCCTTATGAATTGCATCATCACTCCCGTTATACATTGACCTGAATTTATACAACGTGAATTCTTTACCTTTGTATCCAACCCTTTTTTGTTTGTAAAATACCGGCCCTTCAGATTCCATTCTTATTAAAACCGGAACAACAATAAAAACAGGAGAAAACAGCAAAAGAGCCAGTAAGCTCCCACCAATATCAACCAGTCTTTTAACGGAATTCTTAAACAGTTTCCATTTCCTGTTTTCGGTTTCCGGATAAAATTTCAACTCTATCTCACTCAATGAACCTTTGCTTTCAACGGGAAATGTAATAGTAGTTATCTCAACAATCCCATTAACAGCGCCATTCATTACAGACCAGATTTGATTCTTTACTTTTTCCTGTACGGCAATCTCGTTTCTTTTATCATTCCCTGTGAATATTATACCTATAACACGCAAGTCTTTATACCATCCACGAATATCTGTTTCACGCATTATTGAACAAGTAGCCTGTATTATTTTCTGTAACTTCTTTAATTCAAGTTTTTTCTTCTGTTCCTGCCATTGTCTTACCAGATCACTTATGTTAATAAGTACAAGTGTAAATGGTGTATTTGTACGTTCCGTCCTTTTTCTCTCTTTGGTAAGCAAATCTCTGAATATATCTTCTTTGTAAAATTCATGGCATCCACAATCCGTGTCTAAACCACTGGACAGTATCTTTGATTTTTTTCTGTCCATAGAACATCTTCCCCTTTTTCTTGATTATCAGGCCACCTATAAAACCAGATCAAGTTGCCTTGCCTGTACAATACTCACCGGCTCTTATTATTAAATTTTAACAAAATCCTTTGAAATAACCGGTTTCACTCTATTCACTCTTTTTCAAAATAAAAAAGCCTTTTTAATTACTCGAGGGAGCAAATAAAAGGCCATGCTATACAGAATACAATTTTAAACGTAAAAACTATTAAAGCGTTTTTATAGATTATTGAATGGGTTACGATGATTCTGATTTTAACTTTTTTTAATCGGATTATCATTGTAGATGTTTACATAAATTACTATGTTCAATTAAGGAAGACCTTTCCTTCAAATTGAAATGTAATTGATATGGATGAACTCAGAATCGATACCGACATCGAACTCCGAGCCCAACGCTGATTGAGAACAGGAAAATGATAAACAGCCATAATAAATATTGTAATCTTTTTTACGAGTCAAAAATCGGGAACGGTATAATATATTTGACAGAAGGTATTAAGATTGGATTCTAAAATCTCTCTGTAAAATCGATATATGAGTGAGAGGGATGAATTCAGAATCGATACCGACCCGGAATTCCGAGCTCCAACACCGATTGGTGACAGGGAAAATGATAAACAACCCAAATATTGTAATCCTTTTTTCGCGTCAAAAATCGGGAGCGGTATAATATATTTAACAGAAGGTATTAAGATTGAATTCTAAAATCTCTCTGTAAATCGATATATGAGTGAGAGGAAATGTATTCAAAACGATACCGACCCGGAATTCCGAGTTCCAACCCCGATTGAGAACAGGAAATGATATACAACCAAAATATTGTAATCCTTTTTTCGGGATCGAAAATCAGGGTAGGTATCGGTGCCAATCGAAACTACCACCAGTAAAAACTTCAGTTTATGTATCTGCTGTTCCAGTCGTGCATTACTGGTTGATAACCTTTTTCAAGCAGATCCGATTTCATGGTAGTTACATCCCTTCTGTCAGCAATTTCAAACTGTACTGTAGACGGATTTTGAGTGTGGCCGCCTACAGCAGTGGAAACCCCTGCAGACATTTTGGTAACCCCCATGGGAAGAATGGCATCTCTGAATTCCGGAGCTTCCCGGGTTGAAATTGTTATACCTGCTGAAGGAAGAAAATTGCGTAATGCGGTCAGCATTTTTACCAATTTTTGATCTGAAATGATATATTCAGAATGAAATTCTCCACTCAGGGGCCGCAGTCTTGGAAAAGAAACCCCTACTTCCATCCACGGAAATTTCTTCTGCAAATAATGAGCATGCAAACCTGTAAAGAATGCCTCATATCTCCAGTTATATAAACCAAACAATGCACCAACAGTTACCATCCGCATTCCCTGCATGCAGGCGCGTTCCGGAGTCTCGAGCCTGAATACATAATTATTCTTTGGCCCGCCTTTGTGAAGTTTATCGTATAAATGGGGTTCGTACGTTTCCTGATAAATTGTCAACCCGTCAACACCGGCTCCTGCCAGCCTGCCATACTCCTCTCCATTTAACGGATAAATTTCAATTGATACAGAAGAAAAATATCTTGACATTATTCTGACTGCAGCTTCTATATATTCGGGAGACGCTTTTGAACGGGATTCTCCGGTAAGAACCAGAATATGCCTTATTCCGGATTTACTTATATTTTTTGCTTCGAGTTCGATCTCCTCAAATGTAAGATGACGGCGGCTGATCTCTTTTTGCCGTGAAAATGAACAGTAAGCGCATACATTGTCACAGTAATTAGATATGTAAAGTGGAGTAAAAATCTGAACTGCATTGCCAAAAAATTGCCTTGTCTTTTTCCATGCGGATTGTGCAATATCCTCCAGAAAACAGTCTGCGCTGTCCGAAAGCAAAGCCAGGTAATCCAGTTCAGAGAGGTTATTTTTCGACAGAATATTTTTTATCTGTTTTGAGTCGACTGATGCGCAATAGTTTTCAATATCAAAGTCTGCATATTTTTTAACGATTTCATAAAAAGTCATTTTTCAGA
Organism: Chitinispirillaceae bacterium; assembly: GCA_035306725.1. Taxonomy (GTDB): domain Bacteria; phylum Fibrobacterota; class Chitinivibrionia; order Chitinivibrionales; family Chitinispirillaceae; genus JAAYEB01. The sequence goes on from DATGNN010000218.1 coordinate 3,368, forward strand.
ACCATTCTTTTAATTCAAAAAACCAGTAAGTGGTGATGATGCACTTGCGAAATGTGATTCACCCGCAAGACCTGCCTTATATGCTGCTCTTCCTGCCTTCACTGCATATTTAAAGGCATAAGCCATTTCCACAGGATTTTCACTTGCAGCAATTGCAGTGTTCAGCAAAATCGCATCCGCCCCCATTTCCATTGCAGCTGCGGCGTGTGATGGTCTGCCAATACCTGCATCAACAATAACCGGTACACTGATCTCATTAATAATTATTTCTATCATATCCTTTGTCTGCAATCCACGATTGCTTCCAATGGGTGCTCCTAAAGGCATGACAGCTGCAGCACCACAATCCACCAGCCGCCTCGCAGAAGCAAGGTCGGGGCACATATAGGGAAAAACGACAAATCCCTCTTTCACCAGCATCTCCGTTGCCTTTATTGTCTCGACATTATCTGGAAGAAGGTATTTCTGGTCATTAATAACCTCGATTTTGATCCAGTTCCCGCATCCCATAGCCTGTGCCAGTCTTGCAATCCGTACAGCTTCATCGGCACTTCGGGCTCCGGATGTATTGGGAAGAAGAGTCTTGCCTTTGGGAATATAATTGAGAACACTCTCTTGCGGACGGTCAAAATCGATTCTCCTTAGTGCTACGGTAATAATATCGCACTCCGCAGCATCCAGCACATCTTTTATCAGTTTATCATTACAATACTTTCCAGAACCGGTAATCAGTCTGGACCGAATTTTCTTTCCTGCAATAATTAAATCATCATCCTTCATACGCTTCAACCGCCTCCTACAAACCTCAGTACCTCTACTTTGTCTCTATTTTTAATCGTAAATTGTTCAAACTGGTCCTGTTTTATAATATTACGGTTAACTTCCACTACTACCCTGTTGTGCTCAAGCCCCTTTTCTCTGAGCAAATCACCTATCGTTTCCGTTTTTTCCAGAACTGTCTGTTTACCGTTTAATGTTACAGAAATACTCACAATACTGCTCCATTTTACAATCATTTATTACTTTCACCATTACGGACCCTGTTATAAACATGAGCCCCCGGAGGGACCGATTTTATTATCCAGGTATTACCCCCGATAACTGCACCATCTCCGATTACAGTATCTCCTCCAAGGATTGTTGCATTAGCATAAATGATTACATTATCTCCTATGTCCGGATGACGTTTTTCACCTTTAAGGGGAATCCCCTTTTTATCAAACGGAGATAATGCTCCCAATGTAACGCCCTGATAAATCTTTACATTGCTTCCAATAATACAGGTTTCACCGATAACAACCCCGGTGCCATGATCGATAAAAAAACCAGTTCCGATTTCAGCTCCCGGATGTATATCAATACCTGTAAGAGAATGTGCCCGTTCAGACATTATCCTTGGTATTATCGGGACATCAAGTTTATATAAAAGGTGGGCTATGCGATAAGTAGCTATTGCCTCAACACAAGGGTAGCTTAAAATTATCTCATCGATATACTGTGCAGCCGGATCACCTTCATATGCAGCCCTGATATCTTCCATCAGAAGTTTCCTTATATATGGAAGCTGTTCTATCAGATTCTTTACCGCATCACTTGCCCGCGTTTCACAATCGCAATTTTCACAATTGTCCTTTTTGCACCTGTAGCGAAATACATCCCTGACATGCTTTCCCAGTTTGAAACTTAAATGCCTGAGCATATCGGAGAGGTAAAAATTGATATCGTCTCTTGATAATTTCTCTTTACTGAACGAACCAGGAAACAGAACAGCCAGTATATTGTCCAGAATTTTATAAATTTCGTTTCTTCCTGCCAGATCCAGTCCATCTTCAATTTGCGAATCAAAAGATTCACCGATATTCTGTTCCAGCAGATTTACCACTTCGGGCAGCTTCTCATTCATCCATTTATTGAAATCCATAACGATAATTACAACTCCATCAGTAAACCTTTGTTTCGTGGATATATTTAATCCACTGCGAGAAAAATTCCATTCTGTGAGAACGCCAGGTATTTATCGGATTATCCAGATCGAAATTAACCGGTTTTTCAACATCAGAACGCCCCTTTGCTTTGTCTCTGTAATACTCTTCAATCAATCGCTGCGGTTCATATTCTGGATGCCCCAGATGAATCATGAAACGCTGATCTGTACTCTCAAAAACCATGTACCCACCATCCTCTGAGTGCACAAGAAGATGAATAAATCCTTTATCCCGCTCCTGTTCCAGAAGATCATCAGGAATCCCCGCATGTCTGCTTTGTGCACACCAGAACACATCATCCATCTCTCCTGTAACAGGATGATTACGGTCGAGATTAACAGCTTTATATACCCCAAAAATCTTTTTGGGATAAATCACCTTGTTCATTCCAAGAAACCTGGCAAGTGCCAGACCGCCCCAGCATATTCCCAGCGTAGAAGCAATGTTTTCTTGTGCATATTTCAGAATATCCTGAACTTCATCCCAATATGAAACTTCTTCAAAAGGAATCTCTTCCACCGGAGCACCTGTAACAATCAATCCATCCAAAGGTTTTTTGGCAACAACATCTTCAAAAGGTAAATACATTTTGTTAAGATGAGACTTGTCGCTGCTCTGATATGAATGCGTTTTTAATTTAATCCACACTGGCTCGATTTGCATAATTGAACGGCCCAATGGATGAAGTAAACTGAATTCATATGTTTCGGCTTTCGGCATGATATTCAGAATGCCAATTCTCAGGGCACGTATATCTTCTCTCAATGCATCATTGCTGTTTATACATAACACCCTGCTTTTCTCAAGAGCAGCCTTAGCATGATAATCTTCAGGAATAACAATCGTCATGAACAGGTTCCCTCACAAGACAACAAAGCAGTTTGCAGATCAGAACAGATATCATCAACATGTTCTATTCCGACAGAAAGTCTGATAAGATCCTCAGTTATTCCTCCCTCAAGCTGCTGGGCAGAGCTAAGTTGTGAATGAGTCGTACTTGCCGGATGAATAGCCAGGGATCTTGTATCACCTACATTTGCCAAATGAGAAACCAGCCTGAGATTATCAATGAATTTTTTACCTGCCTCATATCCACCTTTAATTCCAAATACTACCATTCCACCAAAACCATTTTTAAACTGTCCTGAAGCAACCGGATAAGAAGGATCGTTTTCAAGTCCGGGATATCTGACCCATTCCACCATTTTATGTTTTTTTAGAAATCTGGCAACTTCACAGGCATTTTCGCAATGACGCTGCATTCTAAGGGTAAATGTTTCCAGACCCTGTAAAAAAATCCATGCATTATCAGGACTGATACAAGCCCCCAGGTTGCGAAGCGGAACCAGCCGCATTCTCAGTATAAACGCCAGGTTATTATTCTCACCAAGATCATGGGCATAACGGATATCATGATATGAGGGGTCCGGTTCATTGAACAGTCTGTATTTTTTATCTGTCCAGTCGAATTTACCGCTGTCTACAACAATCCCACCTATGGCTGCGCCATGACCACCTAACCACTTTGTCAATGAATGTATAACTATATCTGCACCATGTTCTATCGGCCTGAACAGATATGGGGTTGTGAATGTTGAATCAACTGCAAGAGGCAGATGGTATTTTTTTGCAACAGAAGCCAATCCTTTAATATCAGCTACATCAAGCACCGGGTTACCAATAACCTCTGTAAATATCAGTTTTGTCTTGTCATTTATCTGTTTTTCGACATCTGCAGGTTTCATACTCTTTGAGAATCTAACCCTTATTCCCATTCCCGGCAGGATATCATTAAACATCGTAAATGTACCGCCATAAAGGTTAATTGTCGAAACAATTTCATCTCCCTTCTCACATACATTGAGTATTGAGTAAAAAATCGCTGAGGTACCTGATGCCACCGCGAGTCCAGCTGCTCCACCCTCCAAAGCAGCAACCCTTTTTTCCAGTACATCCTGTGTAGGATTCATGATCCGGGTATAGATATTTCCCGGTTTCCTCAAGGCAAACAGATCTGCTGCATGTTCTGTAGAATCAAAGAGGTATGAACTGGTTCTATGTACCGCAATACCCCTTGATCGCGACTCATCCAGAGAGAAACCCTCATGAAGAGCAATTGTTTCAAGATGTCGACTTGTAGCCATGGTTGATCTATTCCTTTCACCGGCAGGAATCGATAAAATACATTTTTTAATTTCAGATTCTAAACAACTTAATCAAAAATCCATGTCGAAAGATACCGTTCTCCTGTATCCGGAAAAATGGTAACTATAGTTTTTCCGGAATTTTGAGTTCTTTGGGCTATATCTTGAGCTGCAACAGCAGCAGCACCAGAAGAAATTCCTGTAAGAAGCCCTTCTGTACTCGCCAAATGTTTTGCCATTGCACCTGCTTGCACAGAACTCACCGTAACAACCTCATCAACAATTCCCATATCCATAACATCCGGCACAAAACCTGCCCCAATTCCCTGAATCTTATGTGGTCCCGGATTCCCCCCTGATAAAACCGGAGATTCTTCCGGTTCCACTGCAATCACTTTTATATCAGGTTTGAGTTCTTTTAAATAACTGCCACAACCGCTTATTGTTCCGCCCGTGCCAACCCCTGCAACAAATATATCAATTGTACCATCAGTATCCTGCCAGATTTCTGGTCCAGTTGTCAATTTGTGAATTGCGGGATTGGCGGGATTTCTGAACTGCTGGGGCATATAGCTGCCAGGATTATTATTGTGAATCTCCTCAGCTTTCTCAACTGCACCTTTCATCCCTTTGGCACCATCTGTTAATACGACTTCTGCGCCTAAAACACCAAGCAATTTTCGTCTTTCGAGGCTCATCGTATCAGGCATGGTAAGAATTAACCGGTAATTCCTTGATGCAGCAACGAAAGCTAAACCTATACCTGTATTACCGCTTGTAGGTTCAATTATTAAACCACCCGGCTTCAACTGACCATCTTTTTCTGCTGCATTAATCATGGCAACTGCAATCCTGTCCTTGATACTCGACACAGGATTGTAAAATTCAAGTTTGGCAATTACTTTGGCACCTGTTTTTTCAGATAATTTCTGTAACTCCAATAATGGAGTTCTTCCAACAAGGTCTGTGACTTTTTTTGCAATTTTCATAACACATCCCCTCAACAGTTTTTAGATTGAATAGCACGTTACGTTATCCATCTCTTTTTCAAGAAGATCAGCTACAGTCTTATTACCCAAAATGGATCTCCATGAATCAGCCAGTTCTTTCCATATACTTCTTGTAATGCATTGATTCGACTTTCTGCACACTGATGGAGAAAAGGTACACTCAACCAGATCTAACGGGCCTTCCAGAGCTTCAACTATCTCCATTACAGTAATCCGCGATGGTGAGCGGGTCAGGACATATCCGCCATTTGCCCCTCTTACAGTTTCGATTATTCTGTTACTTTTAAGCACAATAAGGATATTTTCCAGATATGAATCTGACACCTCCTGTTTTGCTGCAATCTCTTTTCTTTTTAGCGGGCGGCCTCCGTTTCTGGCAATTTCGAGTACTGCTCTGAGACCGTATCTGGTTTTTGTTGAAAATTTCATTTCCCCTCAATGTTCACTATGTTGATAAACATTGTTAATATATTTTTTCGAACTGATAACTACAATATTTTTTTTCATTCAATAAAAATTTTTCCCGCATTCGCCCGCAGAAAATTAGTTGTTGATATAGAAATTTTTTTGTGAAATGAGATTTATTCCATTAATAAAATCAATTGCCTGGCCCGCTCAAGATCAGGTTTGATTTGAAGAGCTGTTTGAAGATACTTTCTGGCATCCGGATACCTTTTGAGGTAAAAATAAGAGACACCCAAACCATACATGACGTCCGGATCATTCGGGTTTGTTTCAAGCAAAGTGGTATACTGTTTAACTGCTTTTTCGTACAAACGGTTTTTCAATAACAGTATTCCTTTATTTTTGCTCAGTTCGCTTGAGCTTTCGGATAAATTCTTTATTTTGCCGATTACTTTGAGTGCATCAGAAGATTTTCCGGTCAGATCCAGCGCAACTGCCAGATTCCCTGCTGCTTCGGTAAAATCCGGCCATAGATCCAATGATGATCTGTACTGTTTTATGGCATGGTCATATTTTTCTGCGGTTAGAAAGATATTTCCAATTGAGTAATGTGTAACAGCTGTAAGCTGTTCAATAGTCAGATTATTTAGTTTTCTGTTATCAGGCTTGTATTTGTTTAAATACCATGAATCGTCAAAACTTTCTCCGGATTTAATTGGTTCGAGATTTATGCAGCAGGAGTTATCGTCGTATCTGACAAAAAAATGGGTCGGGACAAGTACACCATAGAGTGGCAATCCAAGCCTTTCACCCAGCTGTAATAAAAACAGTCCAATCCCAAGACATGAACCGGTTCTGGTCTTAAATACGAGCTGAGGCAAACAGTTATCTACCCGATCTTCATTTTTATCAAAACCGATTTTCAGAGTATCAAAAACAACCGCTCTTACTTTTTGCACTATTTCTTGTGGGTTGTAACTTTTATTTATTTCGTCAGAAATGGCAATTGATAAGCTGTCGAGATCAGAACTGAAACTGTCCCAGCATTCGATTATCGGCTCGTCGAAACAGGTTGCG
>DATGNN010000219.1:0-2100 GCA_035306725.1 Chitinispirillaceae bacterium
AACTCATCATATCCACCGGGATATTCCTTTCCACACCGATTACACTTAACAGACAACTCGTTTTCAACGTAATCCAAATCAGTATCACCGCAGACGATACATTTTAACAATATGTTTTTACTGTAATTATCTTTCATAAAATATTTGTGATAATTATATATGATACTGATTTTATTAGTTTTACTCAAAGCTGGTACTCAATCTTTTTGTATTATATCACTATACGGAAGTCGATTTTCTTCATCAAACAATTTTAGTTGAGAATAGTCAACAGTTTCATCAATAATCTCTTCATCATTTAAATACTCACCTTCTTCAGAGATAGATTGTTCACGCATGATGGGCTTTCCCATTGCCTTTTCAATCCTTTGCAGGATACGTTCCTTTCTGTCATTAAAAAAACCACGGAAATCATTTTGATGCAAAAAAACAGGATTCACCACATGTGATTCCAGAATTTCTATAAATTCATCATCCGTCACACCCACATTTTTCTTAATACGCTCTAGGTACTTACTGGGGGCATCTCCGCTTACAATACGATTGGTCCTTCCCGCCAGTGGTGTCTTGTTAATGATCGAATCATAATCGTCACGTGACACCGCATTCTCCTTTTTCTCGCACCAGGCGACAGGAAAGATGTGGTGTATATCGATCGATTCAGAAAAGTATGTACTAACATCAATTTTGGTGCCCGTAATCCAGTCTCTTGTGTTCTCATCCAGAAGGATAGCATATATTCCCTTGTATGCAGCACTGTTACGGGTTCTCAGTGTATGAAGACGCGATGGCATAAAATTAGCATCATAAATTGTTTTAGGTTCTGCCGCATCATTCACGATCCAATCTATCACCTGAACAATATCCAATGCATATCTGGTTTCATTGGCAGAACCATATAGTTCACCAAAGACACCACACCAAAACCACCGCATCAACTTGTTTTTATTTGCAACATTGTCAATCTCATTACCCAGTTGGGAGAGAATAGCTGCCATGGGTACAAGCTGAGTGGTGTATGGAACATCCCTTGAATGGAAGATGTGGTTTTCAACCAGAATTTTTGAGGCTTTGATAAATCCCACTAATAACTGATTTCTGTACTTTTTATAATCAGTCAACTCCAAATTGAGCATATCCTTTCTCTTTGCACTAACAGCGGGTAGATTGTCTTTTTGCCCAGAAGACTCAAGATCTACTTTCCTCCGATAAGTAGAAAATAAAGTGACCGCCTGAATAAAATCTATCTCGCTTGTTTTGTCTAGCACTTTATAAGGCTTGAAAGCAATCTTTATTGCTTTCCAATCTTCCTTCAGATCAAATTCTTCAGAAGCAAAAGAAGCAGTGAGGAGTTCGAATACAGAGAGCGATACACCACCCGTATTTACTTTTTCAAAAACCTGACAAACAGCTTCTTTTGGGTTCTCCTTTGTCATTTGAATCACAGGGAGAGAGTAGTTGTTAAACCCTAGGATAATAGTTCTGTGGAACTCATTCCAAAACTTGATTTTTTCCTTGTCATATTTCCAAAATTCAAAAAAAGCTGGGAACCATGTATCATACTCATCCACCAGACTCACCGGATACATGAGATTTTCAAATTCTTTTTCACGGCTTGTCAGATCCAATACGATGTCACGTCCAATGTTTTCTGTAACAATCTTATTTTCGTTTATTGAAAAAATTGCTTCTTCAAGATCAGTTCCAGGGTCCAATGCTTTCTGCATGTCGATGTAATACCATCGTTTTATCTCATATCCCTTTGCGTTTCTGGTTTTTACAATTTTATTAGATATAATGGCCTGGTAAAGTGATGTGAGACGTTGTTGTCCATCAAGAATCAAAAGCTCAGGTTTTTTACCGTTAACCTCAGGAGCACCCTCTATAGCTTTTGTTTTGAACCGGATAGATTCATTACCATTTTCAAGTAGCATCACGGCTCCAATAGGAAATGACTTTGCGACACTGGCCAATATTCCTTTTATTCGATTGTCATCCCACACCCATCCACGTTGGAAGTCGGGCAATTGAATTTTTCCGTCGTGGATACTCCTCAATATCTCATACAAACTTGTTTTCTTTGAATCAAATGTTTCCATA
>DATGNN010000220.1:0-12776 GCA_035306725.1 Chitinispirillaceae bacterium
TGTTCTCCGTGAACTCGATCTGTTAATAATGGAAAGTACTTACGGCAACCGGCTTCATGAAAACAACGAAAATGTAGAGGAACAGTTATCTGCCATGATCAGTGAAACTGCTGCATCCGGTGGCAAGATTATCATTCCATCATTTGCTGTGGGAAGAACACAGGTTCTTGTCTATATATTACACAAACTTTTCGACCAGAACCGGATACCGGATATGCCCATATTTGTTGACAGTCCACTGGCTGTTCACGCTACAAATGTTTTCAGGTCGCATCTGGATTATATGGACAGAGAAACAGAACGCATATACATTTCAAACCATGAAGATCCTTTCGGGTTTCAGAGATTAAGTTATGTCGAAGATGTTGAACATTCTAAAAAACTTAACTCACTTGCATACCCGCACATAATTATATCCGGTTCGGGTATGGCTGAAGGAGGTCGTATTCTTCATCACCTTAGAAATAATATTCATAATCCCAAAAATCTCGTACTTTTTGTCGGGTATGCTGCAAAAGATACTCTTGCAAGGAAAATTATGAATGGAGACAGGGTTATAAAAATTTTTGGTGAAGAACATACTGTTAAATCTAAAATAAAGATAATGGATTCATTCAGCGCACATGCAGACCGTCGGGATCTTCTTGATTATGTAAGCTTAAACTCACCGCAGCGGCTGAAACATGTTTTTCTGATACACGGAGATTCAGATCAGGCCTTGCCCCTCAAAGATGGACTTCGAAGTAAAGGATATCAAAATGTGCATTATCCGGCTCCGGGGGAAGTTTTTACTTACGAACACATGTAATCCTGAAGTCAAAGATTGATGCCGGTGGGGGATTCCTGGTGGATTAGGAAGTCAGTTGGTAGTGGGTTGAGAATAGTGAGCAGTTGTATCTTTTAGTTTTCCGATTATTTGTTATTTTTGTCTGAATAGTTCCGATTTTCCTGAAAACCGGAACTATTCACAGTGTCCCACACGCCCCCCCCCCCCAACATCAACTTATAGTTCTATTCCTGTTTCGGATTTCGTTTTTCTGATTTCGAATTTTTTATAGCTACTGCGGGAGTCGTGTGCGCTCGGCGACCATGATTATCTTTTATAAAAAAAATATATGTTTACACTGTTATGGGTTGTTAATTAATTTGTAACGATCAAGTATCTTTATGGCAGCATCTGCATCTGAGTTATTGATCCAATTGATTTGTATTCCCCGTCGCTGCATTCCTCTGAACCAGGTTTCCTGCCTTTTGGCCAAACGATGAATATCATGTTTTAATTGCTCAACCATCGTTGTATAACTGGTTTCTCCCTTTAAATATTGGGCCACATGTTTATATTCCATACCAAAAAGTACAAAACGTTCCTGAGGAATGCCTTCGTTAATGAGATTACGTACTTCATCAATCAAACCTTCATCCAGCCGTTTCTTTAGTCTTGTGTCGATACGTTCCCGAAGCACAGATCTGTCCCATTTGGTACATATCACAACAGGATTCAAACTTGAATTGCAATTTTTAATAGACGGAATGGTTGATTCGTTACAACCGTTTTGGGTGTTTTCCTGGTTATAGGTTGTGATTTCAATAGATCGAATTATCCGTTTTTTACTGCTTAGATCAGTTTGTAGGTATAGTTTGGGATTTATCCTTTTAAGTTCATTTTCAAGCCAGAGGGGCTCTTTTTGCATGAGTTTTTTTCTAAGTTCCGGGTTTTCCGGTACAGCAGGTATATCATAATCTCGCAAAACCGCTTCAATATATAAACCCGTACCACCAACAAGAAAAGGTAACCGATCTCTTTTCAGGATATTATCAACAGTTTTAAGAGAATCAGATTTGTAATGATAAAGAGTATAAATTTCATATGGATCAACAATATCTATAAGGTGGAAAGGGACTGTACCGCCTGGGGTTGAATATTCATCAAGATCCTTTCCTGTTCCGATATCCATTCTTTTGTAAATTTGACGGGAATCAGCTGAGATGATTTCACCATTATATTTCAGGGCAAGAGTTACCCCTAATGTGGTTTTTCCTGATGCTGTCGGGCCGCATATAACGACCAGATTTTTTAATGGGTTGTCTGTCATAAGCACTTTTTTAAGTGTTTGCCCTTCCGGGATAATAACCGTATAATTGAATGATGAATAAAAATATATGTTTACTCATGTTTTTTTTAATACTGCCGGCTTTTTTTTGTGTGGTTCCATCAGGACCTGAAACGGTTTTGAGCATGAAATTGTCCGGCAGTGTTGATACAATTTCTCCTTATGGGCCCCTGAATATTGTTATTTCTGAATCATTATCAGATTCAAGTGCGGTTGAAGTGGTGTTTTCGCCGCAGATACCAAGTTTTAAATCATTTGTATCTCCTTCGAAAGATACTGTTTCAATCTCATTTTTCTGTCCATTGGAAGGCAATAAGAAATATACAGTAAAATTGTTAAATGATCTGGTTTCAAAATCGGGTCAGATACTACTTGAAGGAGATTCGATAACATTTTACACTTATTATCTGGAGCAGGAGCCAAATAACAGTTTTCCGACTTCAGACATTTTACAACGAAAACTTTTTGGTAGTATATCAACAGTTGGTGATACCGACTGTTATATCATACCGGATTCATCAATACGGAGTGTTTATCTCGTTTCACCTGTTTCTCAAACAACCTTTATGTTATACGATGTTAATGGTGAAAAGAGTTCTGATCGTCAGTATAAAAAAAATGATACTTTAAATATTCCGGATTCATTTGTTTATCCGTTTTATGTCAGGGTGTTCAGTTATCAGCATTCGTCTGGAGGTTATTATGAAATAGGGTACAACTAGGAGATTCCGAAATACAGGCAGGATATTTTCTTGAAATATAGAAAACAGGTTTATCTTATGATAAGATATGTAATAAATTTAGAATTTTGATTATATAGATATTGAATTGATCTATTCATTGACTTAAACTTTCTGGTATAAATTATGAAATACTCAGACAATTTTAAAAGATCTCTTGATAAGGTTTGCAGCGACTCATCAACAGACTGTAATGGTCCGTTCTGGTCTATGATAATTGAGGCGATAGCTGATGTTGTCAGGAATAATGGTAATCTTGAGTCTTTTCTCAAATCAGAAAGCGATCTTATTGATTTTGGATTGTGCAAAGAGGTGCATGAAAATACTGATCAGATAAGAGAAGCTATTGTAAATGAGGATATTTCACAATTTCCTTTGCAGGTATTAACAATATCACAATGGCTTATGGATCTTTATTCCCGATTACTGCTTGGGGATAAAAAGGAAAACCTTGAGAATGAGATCCGGGTTGTGAAAATGCAGATCCAGAAAAAAGAAAAGATGGTGGCAGAAATTCAGGAAGAGAGGAAGCAACATTTACTTGGTTTGCTTAACCCGACTGTACTCTCCGTACCTGTGAAAAAAAGGATAAATGGCCTCGAAGAAACAGATGTGATGCAGTTTGAGAGTATGCGTATGAAAAAGGCGATATCCAGGGGAGTTTTTTTTTCTGTTCAACAGAAACGTGAACACTTTGACCGTGAAAAGCAGCTTCAAAAAGAGTTAGCCTGGGTAAATTCTCTGATAGATTCCATAGATGATCGGGGAGCAATGTTCGAGCTGAAAAAGGCCGGGGATCAGATCGTTTCAGAATTTAATCAGATAATAGATTTAGAGGTCGTATTAGAAAAAACAAAAGCTGAATTGGAATGCATCGAAAAAAAGCAGCAAACAGTTTCACTTCTTGAAGTAGAAAATGCTATAAGGAAAGAGTTAGAGTATATCAGGGATCTTGTGAAATTGTCTGCAAAGCGGCTCAGGATAGAGACCTGTCCGGTTCTTCTTAAAGAAAAACCATATTTCAACTACAAAACATTACGAGAGTGTATAGAGCGGGTCATGGAATTTGATCCGAAAATTTTTCGTAATTACAGGGTGAATCTTTTTGGAAAACCGCGTGTGCTTTTTGTGCCTGGAATCGGGAATTCTCTTTATGATTGGAAAAATAATGTAATTCTGGTTCCAACGATGGTTCCTGAAAATAATCCTATTGCATCTGTGGCTTCCGGCCTGATAGAATATCGTCTTGACGTAGATGAAGACAGGGTGTTGATTAACTCTTATAACCAACTTCCTGAGATGAAAAGTATACGTTCAAGTTTGCAGCTGCGCTCTTATTTGATAAAAGATTATGTAAAATGGATGATTTCTGAATACAAAGGATATCGTGTTCTTCAAAAAGGTGTTAAAGAGTGGTTCGAGCACGAGATCGCACCAGATAAAAATGATATATATACACCGGCACCTTACCAGAATTTTGCACTCTCTATTTCAGAATATGAAAACCTTTTTAAACAGATTGAGGAAAAAATTGAAGATGGAATTGAGAATTGCTCCGAGCAGGACTTGTGGATCGGTTCTATTCTTCAATACCAGAAAGGTAAATTTGACATCTCTCTTCAAATGCTTCAGACATTACTCCAAAAAAATAACAATTTTACAATGGCCTGGTACAATTTGGGGCACGTTGCATCGAAATTAATGAGAAGGAAGGAAGCTGTTTGCGGATTTACAGAATTCTCGAAACGTAATCCCCAGAGCTGGTGGGCCATAGTTGCAAGAGGCCACTTGCGAAGACTTCAGGCATCTTGAAATTTGTCGTTTAAGTCATCCTCCTTAATGTGCTTATCCAATAAAGAAACAGGTTTAAATTCACTTTTAGTTATATGTAAAAGGAATTTTGTAAACTTAATGTTGACAACGCCTTAAAAAAAAAGTAACTTAAATTGTATTTTGTTTTGCAAGGAGGTGCGGCTCTGTCTTTTGTACCAGTCATTTCAATTGTCGGCAGACCTAATGTTGGCAAATCAAGTTTGTTTAATCGTATTATCGGCAAAAGGGTAGCAGTTATTGATGACATGCCCGGTGTAACAAGAGACCGTAACTACTATACCGCATCATGGAATGGATTGGATTTCATGTTGGTGGATACGGGTGGAATGCTGCCGACAGTTCGGGAAGCCATACCTGAAGCAATTCATGAGCAGGTACGTATTGCGGTTAATGAATCGGATGTTGTTATTCTGGTTACTGATGGGCGGACCGGTCCAACAGATTTTGATGAAATGATAGCAAAACAGCTTAAGCGTGAAGCATCTGAAAATGTTATTGTCGCTGTAAATAAAGCTGAAGCGCGTGATGTCCGGTATGAGGTAGATACTTTCCGTTCTCTTGGCCTGGGTAAACCTTTTTCTATATCGGCACTTCATGGAAATGGTGTTGCCGATCTTCTTGATGAGATGGTAGATTTGATTCGGCAAAAAACAGAAGAGATATTGCCTGAGATTGAAAACAGCGAGGATGAGTTGAAACTGGCTGTTGTGGGAAGGCCAAATGCCGGCAAGTCATCACTTGTAAACAAATTGCTTAATCAGAATCGTATGATAGTTGATTCCGTTCCCGGGACTACAAGGGATGCTATAGATTCAAAACTGGTTTATAACGAGAAAAAAATAGTGCTGATAGATACTTCCGGATTACGAAAACGATCTCACATCAAACTGGATTTAGAGTATTATTCCAATCTTCGTGCAATCAGTAGTATTGAGAGAAGCGATATATGTTTACTTGTTATTGATGTCACGGTTGGTATAGGAGTTCAGGATCTGCGTATTTTACGTAAAATTTTTGAATTCCATAAAGGTGTTGTGGTTGTATGGAATAAATGGGATATAATGAACAAGGACCACAAAACATTTGATCAGTTAGTTGCAGAAGCTCGTAAGCAATATGTTGAATTAAGGTATGTCCCGATGGTTTCAATTTCTGCATTAACCGGACAGAGGGTTAATGTCATTTTAAATACTGCAATGCAAATAAAGGAACGTATGACAAGCAGGGTTTCATCTTCAGAGTTTGAAAACAGACTTTTTGAATGGACCAGAGTTCACCCTCATCCTGCAATACCTGAAAATCCGGTAAGATTTCTGGGGGCAAAGCAACTGGCTGCACCTTTTCCCCTGTTCCGTGGGTTTGTCACTAATCCGGAAAGTATTGTTCCGTCTTATACAAGATATTTAATAAACAAAATATATGAAACTTACGATTTCCGTGGGTGCCCTGTGGTGATGGATTTTCGGCCAATTGCCCGTTCGAATTCGAAACGATTTATGGGGTATTCATCGGAGGACAAAAATCTGGAATTAACAGATTCGGAGGAAAAGTGAAAGTTGGAATTTTAGGTGCCGGAAGCTGGGCGATTGCACTCTCGGTACTTTTACACAATCGTAATCACAAAATAAGCATGTGGGAATTCAACAAAAACGATGCAGATATGCTCAGATCCAAACGAGAACATCCTGTGAAACTTCCCGGAATAAAACTTCCCGAAGACATATTTATTACAAATGATATTGAAACCGTGGTAAAAGATTCGGAATACATCATTTGCGCCGTACCATCTCAGACCATGCGTTCAACCATGAAATTACTCGTCAAATCCGTAGGTGAAAATGATCTTGAAAAGATAATGGGATGGGTTATGGTTGCTAAAGGCATTGAAATAGAATCGCTCTGCCTGATGACAGATGTATTACTTGAAGAAATACCTGGTTTGGTTACAGATAAAATTGTGGCACTTTCCGGACCATCTCATGCAGAAGAGGTGTCACGCGAAATTCCCAGTACTATTGTAGCTGCATCAGATAATCATGATCTGGCAGTTTTGATTCAGGAGAAGTTTTCTACAGAATCGTTTCGAATTTATACCAGCTCTGATATGCGTGGAGTCGAACTGGCAGGCAGCATAAAGAATGTTATTGCAGTTGCTGCGGGAATCTGCGATGGTTTGGGGTTTGGTGATAATACAAAAGGTGCTCTTCTGACAAGAGGTATTGCTGAAATGATGCGTTTGGGAAGAAAAATGGGCGCCCAGGAAGCTACCTTTTCTGGTCTGGCAGGTATAGGAGACCTTATTACCACATGTATAAGTAAACATAGCCGAAACAGACAAATGGGAGAATTGATCGCATCAGGCCTGACCCTTGAACAGGCTTTGAAAAAGATGACAATGGTTGCTGAAGGTGTTCAGACAACCAAATCCGCTTATCTTCTTTCGGAAAAACTGGGCATAGAGATGCCGATTACACGTGAAGTATACAAAACTTTGTTTGAGGGGAAGAATGCCAAAATCGCAACACGGGATTTAATGGTCAGGGAATTGAAGCCGGAATGGTGGTGAGATACACCTTAAATGTCTCAATCACTCAGAAAGACATAATTACCGGTTGTTAAATGCGCCGGGGTATTATCAAGCGCCTGCTTGATTGTCTGTAGAATCCAAATGGCCATGCCCTGCAGCTGTTTATAGACAGGATCAGGCCTGATGGGACTGATTATGGAGATGTAAATGCCATGCAAAAAGGTTCACAAAAAGTGATGAGCTGTTCGGATAAACAACATAATGCTGCATCAGGATCGGAAAGGTAAATAATTATGGATCTCAAAAAAATGTACTATTCGATCAGTGAAGTTTGCAAGATAATTGGGTTGGAACCACATGTGCTCCGTTACTGGGAAAGCGAATTTACTCAACTTCGTCCCAAGAAAAATCGTGCTGGAAACAGGGCTTACAGAGAAAAGGATATTGAGCTTGTAAAATATATCAAACACTTGCTTTACGAAGAGAAGTTCACCATTCCCGGAGCCAAAAAAAAGCTTTCGGAAAACGGAAATAACTCAGAAAAAGCACCTGTACAAACCATGCGCATTTCAGAGACAACGATATCAATCGAAGATATTAAAAAACAGCTTCGGGAAATTTATACTTTACTTACATCCTGATTTCCTGTGTTTTTTAACCAGAATCGGTTTTAGTGTTTCGATTACAGATGAAACTGACGTATACGAATCGATCGAGTAATACTGATACCAGCCGCAATTTCTTGTACACTCTCTCATAACTTTCCGGGCTTTCACAGCTTGGGGTGATAATAGCCATTCTGTTAAATCTGTATAACGTAAATCCGGCCCCTTTGTTTGAAGAATATGGCATGGATAGTAAAGTCTTCCATCCGGTGCAATAATTACTGATGCAGTGGAACATTTCCTTTTTCGGTAAGCACTGAAATATCCCTGGGGAGTATGAATCGTGTCGGGATATTTTTTACGCAGATAAAGGAGTTTTTTTTCAAGTGAGTCTATGTCAGGGAAATGGTTTTCGGTGTTATCCATGTGAGCAGCAGGTATAATCACAATGTTTGCTCCATATTTGCAGCATAATTCAACCTTATGATCAAGAGATTCTACTGTGTCACGTGTTACAACTGATTGAACTGATACCTGAAGCGGCAGGGATGATAATTCAGGCAGCAAATTAAACATTTCGAGATTATCATGTCCTTCATCTATAGACACATGAAGAAAATCGATGAAACGGGCATAATGTTCAAGAGGGTATTTTGTAAGATTTTTTACGCTGGTGGTAAAAAGAAGGTAAAATTTACATGATCGGGCATATTCAAGAAGTTCTCCGATATCGTTTCTCAAAAGAGGTTCGCCGCCTTCAAAACTGGTCATAAGCACCGATGATCTTGAAAGGTTGTCGAGAATGGTTTTTATATCATTTGTCGACAGGTCCTTTACCGGATTTTTTTTTACATTGCAGAATGGACAGCCAAAATGGCACTTTGATGTAAGTTTGAATGAAGCATAAAACGGGTAAACCGGTTCTCTCCTTATAAAATTGGCAGCAAGTCCTTTTATTGTCGGTAAATAACTAGACATTGGCATTATTCTCATCGTTGACCAAAAACCTTTCCTGAACTTTCAATAATCATTTATGACATCAATACGTACTTTAGCAACACCTTTGTGAATCATACCGATTTTTTTTGCAGCAGCTTCTGAAAGATCGATGATTCTTTTTTTTACAAAAGGACCACGATCATTAATCCTTACAATAACTGAACGGTTATTTTCGAGATTTGTAACTTTGACCAGTGTATTAAAAGGAAGGTTGCGATGAGCTGCAGTAAACTTATGTTTATAATAAATTTCACCACTGGCAGTCTTTTTTCCATGAAATTTTTTCGCATAAAAGGAAGCCATTCCGGTTTGTGTATGGATTGAAGGTTTGCTATGGCTGGTTGTTCCGAAATGTTTGTGTTGAATTCCAATACGAGGACGTTTGTAGCGTGGGCTTGTTGAACATCCTGAAATAATGAAAAATAATGAAACTGTTGTAAACAAAAAACGTAATAGAACAGTGCTAAAGCAGTTAAAAATCCGGCTTTTTACTGAATGTTTATAACAGTCTTCACCAAATTCAGAAAAATCTGAAAAGCAAACAGGTAAAAAAATCATTTCCATTCCATGATATAATTTGTAACCTTTGTTAGTCAGAATAGAGACGTCAAGTTGATGATGATTTTCAGTTATGGAATTGAGCAGATCCCTAAGTAAGTAATACTATTCAGGTTTAAATATGCAGTTCCTGGATTTTTTTAGTAAGCTGTCCTATATGATTAATTTCTTCAGTTATAAGCTTGTCGATATGTCTTTTACCAAAATCATCACCAACCAGATTTTTCATTGATGTATACAGTACAACAGAATCCTTCTCAAATTCAATAGCTTGTTTAAGGATTTCCGTAACGGAGTTAGAATTATCAGGCGACAGTTCTTTTCCTTTGACAAAAACCTCGTTGTCTGCGACTGCTTTCAGATATAAATGGGTAAGATTTTCAGGGTCATATATATCCTTTTCCTTGTCTTTATCTGGAAATGAAGCTTTGAGTGTTTCAAAAATTTCAATGTGCTGTTTTTCCCAGCCAGCCAGTTCGTTAAACAGGTTTTTGATATCTATGTCATCTGTTTTTTGAGCAGCAGAACGGTAAAAAGATTCTCCATTTTTCTCAATTTGAATTCCAATATTAAAAATTTCGTTTGCATTGAACATAAGAAAGCTCCTTTTCTGATAAATCAGATTGTCGTAGTAAAATTACTTAAAGCCTGGTAAATCATTTGCATTTTACCGATTTATAAAGAAAAAAAATAATCTGATATCAAAATACAATTGTGCAGAATAAGATGGCTTGGGTTTAGTCTGGAAAAAGTTAAATTTAATATCAGGACAGTATGTTTGAAAGTATGTCAGTTTCAGGATAGTCCTGGATTTCGCAATTTCGACAAAGTACACTTATTAAAATTATTAAAGTAGTTAATCATAAGAAGGATTAATCCATTGCTTGGATAATTAAACTCAGCGTACTTTCCAAAACTGCAAAATCCCGGTGAAAATCAGCTAATGACTGGCTGGACGCTGTATTGTTTAATGAATTCTTCCACACCTCGATAAGCTTCGTCATCAGTGAGTTGTCTTGGTGGATGTTTGCAGAAATAAGCGGCAGGTGAAAACAGAACTCCACCAAGTCCTGCATTAATAGCAAGTTTGCAACACCTGATAGCATCAATAGCAACGCCTGCACTATTCGGTGAATCTTCAACTGAGAGTCTCAATTCAAGATTCATCGGAATATCTCCGAAAAGTTTTCCCTCCATACGTATAAAACAGATTTTTTGATCATTTTGCCATGGGACATAGTCAGAAGGGCCGACATGAATATTTCTATTATCCAGTCTTGTAGCTGTAACAGACTGGACTGCTTCAGTTTTAGATTCTTTTTTGGAGCTTAACCGTTTTCTGTTAAGCATATTAAGGAAGTCTGTATTGCCCCCGGTATTCAACTGGTAAGTACGTTCCAGTTCGACGCCTCTTTTTTTGAAAAGGTCAGTTAGTGTCCGATGTGTTATAGTCGCACCCAACTGAGCTTTGATATCGTCTCCTATTACAGGAATATTTTTTTCTTCAAATTTTTGTGCCCATTCCGGATTACTGGCAATGAAAACCGGAATGTTATTAATGAAGGCGATACCGGTATCAAGAGCACATTGAGCATAAAATTTTGTAGCTTCTTCCGAACCTACAGGCAGATAATTCAGAAGCATTTCTGCGCCGGAATTTTTAAGAATAGATACCACTTCCTTCCCGTCAGGTTGATTTTCTGAACTTAATAAGAATCTGACGTTTTCATCATATTCGTTCATATGTTCAGAAAATCCATCCAGAACTTTCCCCATTGAGACCGTTACTCCTGTTTCAGGAACAGAAGGGCAGAAAATTTTTGTGCAATTCGGCAGAGCGAAGATCGCTTCGTTTACATCACGGCCAACTTTTCTGGAATCAATATCAAATGCAGCAACTATTTCAATATCTGAAGGAGAAAATCCTCCGATATCCCAATGCATAAGTCCTATTGCCTGTTCCGGTGTTTTGTCTTTGTAATACTCAATACCTTGTATTAGAGAACTTGCGCAATTGCCGATGCCCACGATTGCGATCTTTATTTTGTCCATATCACAGCAACCTCCCTGGTGTGTTATAAATACAATTAATTATGGCTACTGAAACGATTCCTGAATAAATTCTGTTTAATTTTTGGAATAGTTTTAAGTTCACCAATAAAAAACATTCCACTTGACTGCTCAAATTTGAGAGTAAAATGTAGTTAAAAAACCAGCAATGATTATGCCAATCGAAACTGAATTAGAACGGATAAGGATTAGAAAGACGTAGTACGCCAGTTTCAATTGCAAACCAGAGATTGCCATTTTTATCGAGGTTCATTTTCCGCACTTGTGCTGCCGGTACACCATTTTTCTTTGGATCTGAAACCCATTCATCACCATTGAATTTTATGTAACCGTTAGTAGAACCGAACCAGATTCTGCTTTGGGTATCAACCATAATATCCCGAATGTCAGGCAAGATATCCATGTAAGTATTCCATTTGCCATTAGTATAACAATTGACGTCTTTTTCTCCGACTGCAGCCCAGATTGTTCCCTTTCGTGGATCTTTTGCAAGGGCTTTAACACTATTCCAGCTGAGCCCACTTTTCATGTCATGAACTTTCCATGAGGATCCATCAAAGACACTTATTCCTTTTTCGGTTCCAAACCATATAACACCGTCTTTATCGGCTAAAAGTGAATTAACTTTGTTATGTGCCAGACCTTCCTTAGTGGTGTAGGTTTTCCACTCACCATTCTGGAAAACTGCAGCTCCATTGTTTGTGCCAATCCACACTTTACCATCAGTCGTAGCCAGTAATGCATTAACTGAATTATCCGGAATTCCATTTTCTGTTGTATAACAGGTAAAGCTGTTCCCTGTTCTGACAGCTACACCGTTTTGGCTTCCAAACCAGACACTCCCTTTATTGTCAGTGGCCATACTGGTAACATTACTGCCAGGGATATTCCCCAGTGTTGAATAGTTTCTGATATCTTTTGATGTTAAACTTGAGGAAAAAACAGACTGTTCTGTCGCATACCACAGAAGATTCCCCTGAACAGTGAATGCCGTTACCGGAGCGTCAGCAGAAAAAATCTGCCATTCAGTAGGTTTGTCGTAAACGATTGAATCTGCTTTGACATCTTCTTCGTCCTGAGCCATTACAGAGACGACCAGACAAGCACTTACCAAAAAGATTCGTTTAAGCATAGAAACTCCTTTTATGCAGATTTTAGATGACCAGTGAATATGGTTAACATAGTTTTATTTATAAAATACGAGGGGTACAGAGGGTTTTTCAATAAAAATGGTAGTTTCATAAATATAAAAAATTTATAAACTGGTTTGTTTCAGTTCAATTTTGTTTTGCAGGGATATTGTTTTGTATTAATGGATTTAATACAAAATCAT
>DATGNN010000221.1:0-6461 GCA_035306725.1 Chitinispirillaceae bacterium
AAAGTATTTAGTGAACCAGGCCAATTCTTTGAGTTCATCATGGCTCCTGGAAAAGTTGATATCTATCGCAAAATCATACAAATTATCTCTGTGTTGGTAAACTAATTGTGCGTTGTTACTGCCGTTCTCTAAGCGTAAATAACCCGTTGGCTAAGAAATTACCGTTTTCTGAATAGTATAATAAGCGCTTTGCACAGATTAAAAATGCAGGAACATACCTCCCGGGTATTCCTGCACTTTCCCATGTTCAGCTAAATTTAACATCACGCATCTCAGCATTAAAACGTTACTATTAAGGCAATAGATTGAAAAAAAAGCAGATAACGTTTTATATAAAAATATAAGCACAAATAGTACAGAATTCCAGATTATAGTCTTTAGCTGTGAACGCGAAGTAACATTTAAAACTGATTATGTTTTTTCAATGCTCTCTTGAGATTATTTATTACATCTTCAGGTGATATAATCTTTACAGGAAATTTAGATGCAACATCCGGCGCAGATGACCTTGCGCGGACACTGTTTTTTGCCATATTTTGAAATTTGACGAACTGGTGACCGCCATAATTTACAGTATCACCTGTAAAATAAGCCGTTTCCTGTGCACCTCTTCCCATTCCCTGTATTATAAATGTATTGTTGTCTGCGGGTTTTAAAATGAGCGGCATATTATCTTCCAGGATATAAGCAGTCAATAGTTTAATTTTTGATTGTGAGAGGGTATCTATAAAAAGGCTCAATGCAGGATAGCCGCTTGCTGCATCAAGATAAACTCCAGTTAAATCATTTACATTGTCAGGGAGTGTATCTTTTTTTGAAAGTGAATTGCCGATAACCATTCTTGATATGGAAAATTCATCTCTGTTCTCTGCACAAAGTACTTTTTGCCCATTAAGAAAACGTACTCCAAAACGGATACCCGGAATCACAGCTCCGTTTGTATAGAAAGAATACCAATCATCCGCGTGGTATACCAATGGTATACGTTCAGAATGGGATTGGTGAAAATAAAGCGTATCATTTTCAAAATAGAGTTCACCCGGCATATCATAGAGAATACAGTAAGAACCTTTTATAAAAATCGGGTACTGTACTTGTATGTGGTACATCTGGAAGGTCTGGTTTCCTGAGATTTCTAAAAATCTCTGCTGCTTTAATAAGGCCATAGTATGCAATTGGATCTGGATAGAAATTCTGCTTATTTGCAGTAATGAATATACCAAGATTTACATCTTTAGCAATAAGCAGTTTACTGTTGTACTGTGTAATATTCCCGCCATGTCCGACAACCTTCCCGAGATAATCGAAACTTTCATTTTCAAACATCCAGCTTAGTCCGAAATTGTAGGGCTGAAATACCTGTCAAAAAGATTCATCGGCAGGAAAATACTGTGCAGTGTATACATATATTTTAAAGTAAACGGATACAGAATCCTTTTGTTTCTGACTTTACCATTATTTAATATCATTTTTATAAAACCACCATATTTCTGCTGCTTGATGCAAGAAATCCGGCGGGATTACCTGCGTAGTAAGCATAGGGACTCAAATGGCCGCCAGGATCATATCCTTTTGCAAGTAATGATTCATAATCCTTTACAGGATCAAAGGTTGATTCATTCATTCCACACGGTTTCAGAATATTATCCTGGATATACTCTTCATATTTTTGTCCGGATACTCTTTCAATGATTAATCCGAGAAGGGATACGGCAAAATTGGAATAGGAAGTGATAGTGTTGGGGTGATAGGCGGCATATTCATTCTGTGCAAATTCCGGATACATCCGATAGTCTTCAGACGGATAGATGGTATCCATACTGTTTGATATCTTATCTCCGAAAAGCCCAGACTGATGAGCCATAATTGAACGTATTGTAATTGGCTGTCGTGTAAAATTGTGATATTTTACCGAAAATTCGGGGAGGTATCTCTATATAGGTGCATCAATATTGATTAATCCCTTTTGAGCAAGCTCCATTATACCCATGCCGGTAAAGAGTTTTGTTATAGATCCTATATGGAAAAGACTTGAATCGGTTACAGCAATATTGTTTTCTTTGTCGGCAAACCCAAACCCTTTCTGATAAATTATTCTGTTGTTATCAACAACAACTACTGAAAGGCCGCAATCGTTATGTGCCTCGATTTGTTGTGTAATGTATTGATCCATTACGGATTCAAACTGCTTAATTTTTGATTGATAACCATGACAAGCCTGATGTACATGGGATTTGTTATGGTTATGTCCAGCGAAGAGGGGATGATGAAAACTGGAGCTGATAACAAAACAAATAGCGCAGAGTAACTTTTTTGACATGTGATCCTCCGGTGTTTATAGTTTGTGAATATGGTATAGCGCTTAAATCAATAGACATAAGCAAACTCAAACAAATTGATTTCGTATGGTGAATATATTTTATTTTACGAAAACAAATACAAATCCAGCTTGTTCACATGATAAAGATATTTTTGCGATAAGATAATTTGACAGAATATTTTTTGTAATTGTTGATGTATTTGTAAGGGGTTGAATCCCCAGAATAGTTCCATTGGGTGGTTTTTTCAACATTGATAACAGTGTCTTTGCTATTTACTGATAAAATCAATATTTGTATTAGTAATTTAAGAGTATATTTCTGAATCCACTGAATTGGATAACAATTTAGAAAATTAATTATTAAAGGTTTACCAGAATGGATGAACAGAACATGGGAGACAATCAAAAAATGCAAAAAATCTCAAATGCGGGATTTTGATTGTAAATATGACTATAAAACTTAAACCTG
Organism: Chitinispirillaceae bacterium; assembly: GCA_035306725.1. Taxonomy (GTDB): domain Bacteria; phylum Fibrobacterota; class Chitinivibrionia; order Chitinivibrionales; family Chitinispirillaceae; genus JAAYEB01. The sequence goes on from DATGNN010000221.1 coordinate 2,790, forward strand.
AATAGTAACGATTCCTTCACGCGAGTCTTTTTTGCGGACATTGGATTAAAGAATCAGATCCAGAACACATAATATGCAGGTATTGGGATAACGATAACGATTACGACAACGACAACGACAACGGTGAAAGGTAGATATGACCTTTACAGCCATAAAACCCTTTCTGCGAAAGTGCCGCTCTCGCGCCCTTTATTAATTACTGCTACGCTTACGGTATAGTACGTCAGAATGTGTGTTGCCTTCGAAAATTTGAAAAAGATAAAGTCATTTACAATACGAATCTTTTAACCTTGATGATATACAGTTTTCCACACCCCCTGACATAAATTTATTGTTCTATTCATGTTTCGAATTAGTGTAATAGTGATCCTGTTTGAACAGGGGTATCCTTTTATTTTAATTACATTTAATTGCGGGAAACAGACATTAGTAGCAATTTACTCGATGACATAAGAATTAATTATGCACGCTTTTAAAAGGCGATCATCTAGGTCGCATAAAATAGAAATATGGATATAGTGGTTTAATAAAAGAAAATGAAGCATTTACAGCTATGGGATTAAAATTGACATTGAAAGATATACTTCTAAAACTTACGGGACCATGTTAAAACATGGTCCCGTAAGACTGCATTCACTTGCTGAAAATTTATTTTATGTCAGAACTGCTTGAAAAAGTCCCACGTCATTTGCGCCATCCACGACTCCCCGGCGGTATGTCCACCACCAAAGGTGACTATTTTTACCGGATACCCTTCATCACAGCCTTGATAATCATGGACTTTATACTGACCGCTGGAGGTGGGTATGGTTGTCGGATTATCGCATCCGTTATCCTCTGCATGCCCGATCGCACAATATTTTCCACCCCGCGCCGGGAATCTGGTGATTTCGGGGTTGGAGGGACACGAGGGAACGGTGATCCTGTGTTCGCTGAATGGAAAAGCTCTCGCGCGTCGAACCGTAAAGGGGCGGATGCAGGCACGAATTCCGCTGGATGATATGGCCGCTGGAGTCCTTGTCGTCGAACTGAAGTCAAACAACAGAAGTGTATTTTCAACTTTTGTTAATCAGTGAGTTTACGGGACCGATACTGTGAGTTACTCGCAGGTAAATGCAAAAGAGAAGGCCGAGACGGAAGTAAAATCAGATTTCTGCTCTATTGATTTACATGTAAAAAAAACATTTGAGAAATAATTATAACAGTAATACAGGTATTCTCAATTAAAAAAATACTATTTCGAATTGTCCGGTATATACTATAGTAAGTATAAAATTACTATAGTATCAGGAATTTGACGATCATATTTATTAAAAAATCAGTACAAATTATTAAAATGCTTTTATAAATCAATATTATGGTTTATAAAATCTTTATTTAAAATTTATTATCTGAAGAATCTTGCACGTTTATAAAAAAGGAATGTATATTAAAAATCATTTACTTTTTCAGGAGTCAGGGAATACCGGTGTGAATCCGGAGCGGTCCTGCCACTGTAATTCCAATATAGATTCCGTTTTCAGGAATCGGGGTCTGTCAACCAAAGCCACTGTCTTGATATTGTCCAGGATGGGAAGGCGACAGAATCGGAAAAGCCAGGAGACCTGCCTGAAATAGCATCTGTTTCTTTCGAATCTTCATGGGTTAAGGTTTGGGGAGGTTTTTCTTGTTCTGTTCACATATTTATGTTTATACAGTCGTAAGTACGGCTGTTGTGTCTTTTTCTATCTGTTTGTTTCTGACTGCAAATGTCAAAAGTTTCGGAACGGCTTTATCCAGTTATTTATCCATAAATCTGTCAAAAAATTATTTCTATTCGGGAAAAAGAATTAATGAGCTGATGCATATTGTTGTAACAGCATGCAGTTTTTATTCTGTAGAGTCATTTCATAATATAAGGTTAACATTTTTTGTACGCTGTATTGAAAATGCAAGCGCGTGTAAACCTGTTCGGAAAGGTATTTTTGCATGGCTAATGAAAAGAGGCAATTCTTATTGTCGTATTTGGTACAACTGTTTCTCGTGCAGCAGAAGCGTTTGACAGGTTTGAAATTGAAGTGAAAAAGCGTTTTCCTGATATGATAATTCATTGGGCATATACATCATCAATAGTTCGAAAAAAATTGGCTGCCAGAGGCAAAAAAAAAGAAAGTGTTATTGAATCTTTGGAAATGTTGGCTCGTAACGGATTCAAAAGAATTGTAATACAGTCACTGCACACGATAGCAGGTTTTCTGAAGGTCTTGTGGGGCTTCAGAATATTACTGTACTGTACAAGTCAAATGGAGACGAATTAAATGCGCAAGGTCTAAGGACAATGATTGCTGTGAAAAAGTGAAAATAATCTTAAGCAATTGTTATTCGGGTCGGACCCCGTCCCCAACTACCATAAATGAAGAAAGTGAAGGTGAAAAAAAGATACATATGAAAGCTAAGCCGATCATGATTCAGGGTACCGCAAGTTCAAGCGGAAAGTCGCTTATAACTGCAGCACTGTGCCGTATTTTTCATCAGGATGGCTTCCGGGTTGCGCCTTTCAAGGCTCAGAATATGTCTAACAACTCATTTGTAACTCGTGATGGTCTGGAAATGGGACGGGCCCAGGTTGTGCAGGCTTATGCTGCTGGTCTGGAACCGGATGTACGTATGAATCCGGTATTACTAAAACCCTCTTCAGATACCGGTTCACAGGTGGTTCTACAGGGTAAACCCTCTTTTATTATGAATGCAAAAGAGTGGCATGACACCCGAAATCGTTTGCGTTGCACAATTAAGGAGTGTTATGAATCCATAGCTCTGGAAAATGAAATCATGGTGATTGAAGGAGCCGGAAGTCCGGCGGAAATAAATCTTAAAGAGAATGATATCGTCAACATGGGAATGGCAAATATGGCTGATTCACCTGTGATCATTGTGGGTGATATTGACAGGGGCGGCGTTTTCGCTTCTCTGGTTGGAACAATGGAACTGCTCGAAAATGACGAACGTGCGAGAGTAAAAGGTTTTATAATAAATAAGTTCAGAGGTGATACGGGGCTGCTTAAAGACGGACTCGAGAAGCTTGAGGAGATGACGTCAGTACCGGTTCTGGGAGTGGTCCCTTGGATTGAACATGCAATTGATGAAGAAGACGGGGTGTCAAACCGGTTCGAATGCAAAAATTATCCAAAATCAGATATCGATATTTGTATAATAAGGCTGCCGCATATCTCAAATTATACAGACTTTTTGCCTCTGGAAAATGTTGGCGGTGTGACTGTACGCTGGTGCGACAGTAAGGACAAAATCGGATCACCCGATTTATTGATAATTCCAGGCACCAAGACTACTGTAATTGATTTAAAAAAACTTAAGGAATCTGGTGTCGCGGATGAAATTATTGCTTATGCAAAAAGAGGCAATACCGTATTTGGAGTATGCGGCGGATTTCAGATGATGGGAAAAGTAATTTATGATCCAGACCATTGTGAAAGTAATGCTGATTATGAAACCGGTTTGGGATTACTGGATATGAAAACCAGTTTTTTTCCACAAAAGATAACTGAACAGGTAAAGGCGCAAATATGTAAAAGCTGTTTTTGGCTGTTTCCCGGACTTTCGGGTAGTTTTGTAAATGGGTACGAAATCCACATGGGCAAAACAGAATTTGGTGATGAGGCAGTTCCATTATTA
>DATGNN010000222.1:0-2711 GCA_035306725.1 Chitinispirillaceae bacterium
ATTGTAGAAAAACACGAAGATATCCGGATCCTTACAATTGAGGATGAAGATCTGATTCGTGAATATGTTTGTGACTATCTTGAAGATATGGGGTTTTTAACATTGCAGGCATCTAATGGTCGTGAAGGAGTTGAAAAAATTCGTACAGAAAAGCCAGACCTGGTACTTACTGATTTGCGAATGCCGGAAATGAACGGACTTGATGTACTTTCGATAATGCAGAATGAATTCTCGTCAATTCCTGTTATTGTAATATCCGGTACAGGTTCTCTTTCGGATGTTATTCAGAGTTTAAAGTTTGGAGCCTGGGATTATATTCTCAAACCGATTCATGACTACAGCATCCTTGAATTATCTGTTAACAGGGTTCTTGAGCGGAAAAGATTGATAGATGAGAACGCTCGTTATCGGGAGCATCTTGAAGAAGAAGTAGTAAAACGTACCCTGGAACTTGAGAAAAGTATACAAAAGTTCAAAATGTTGTTTAACCTGGCAGGTGATGCAATCTTTATTCATGAACCAGACGGTAAAATTATTGATATGAACGAACAGGCAGTTTTATATCTTGGATTTACCAGAGAACAATTATCGAACATGAAAATGGAAGAGCTCTTTACAAAATCCGATGCAATTGATTTTAAGCATGAAATGGAAAAATTGCTCGATAAACAAAAAATCATGTATGAAACGGTACATAAGAATAGCAGGGGAGAATTTGTTCCTGTAGAAGTAAATGCATGTCTGATTACAATGGAACAGTCACCGGTGATATTATCGGTGTGCAGAGACATATCTGAACGGAAGAAAGCAGAGGAAGAGAAAAAAAAGCTGGAAAAACAGATCGTAACCGCCCAGAAAATGGAATGCATGGGGATGTTGGCAAGTGGTATCGCTCATGATTTTAATAATATTTTGTCAGGTTTAAATGGATATACAGTACTGCTGCGTTCCAAAATGCAGCCAGGAAGCAGCGAATCAGAATATATCAAAAATATTGACAATATAATTAAAATGGGACAGGATATAACTCAGCGGATTACTACGTTTGTCAGAAAAGAAAGAGAAGATCTGGTTTCTGTTGATATTCACAAGGTACTTTCAGACACAGAAGCTTTGTTACGACCCGGATGCAAGGGGATAAATATAGTTTTAGAATTCAATGCCGACAAAACAATTGTTCTCGGAGATTATAGCCAGTTACAGAATATGTTTTTAAATTTGGGTATTAATTCACGTGATGCAATGCCACAAGGTGGAACCATTAGCCTTTCAACCTTTAATGAAACCATAGTTAAAGAATCAAATCAAATTCAAATTATTGCAATTGATATATCCGATACAGGGACTGGAATGACAAAGGATACCCTGTCCAAATTATTTGATCCGCTTTTTACCACAAAAGAACATGGAAAAGGAACCGGATTAGGCTTGTCAAGTGTGCTTTATTGTGTTAAGAATCTGCATGGTGAAATTAATGTAGAAAGTGAACCGAATCATGGAACATCTTTCCAGATAAAATTACCGTTGCTGTCTGATACAAATATCGACTGCGGCAGCTAAGGCTGAATAATGTACAGAAATTGTTTACATGATAATATAGTTCGAAATCGAAAGGTTAATAATGCAGTATTAATTTTGCTGCTTATATTTTCAAAAAGTTTGTCGCAGATAGAAGAGTTGCCGTTAAAGGCACTTTTTCTGGAAGCTGCAATCAGGTTTGTAACATGGCCAGAGGTGTCGGATAGGATAAAGGATAACAAAACTGGTGATAAATTCAGAATAGGTGTTTTCTGTAATGATAAATTCGTACCTTACGTGGAAAAGACATTCGCTCAGAAAAAAGTAAAGGAAAGGGGTGTCAGGATTGTATGCATTGAATCAATAGATAAAATACCTTCATGTGACATGATTATTATTCCGGGAAAACAGAAAAAAAACATATCAGAAATTATCAAAAATACCAGGGGTAAACCGGTGTTAACCATTAGCAGTAATATCGAAATGGCTCAAAATGGTGTAGTTTTATGTATTGTTACCGAAAGAGGCAAAATCCGCTGTTACATAAATGAAAAAGAGGCTTCATTGTCAAAACTGAAAATAAGTCATCATCTGTTACAGAAATCAGAAATAGTTCAGACAACAGAGGGAGAATGAAATTTGAAAATCAGAATTTCTCTCAAAAATCAGCTTATAATAATAATTCTTGTTGTTACACTGTTTTCAACAATTCTGGCTTTTTCTTTCAGTTTGATTTATGATTACAAGAATTCATACAATGAATTAAAAAGCAGCATGAGTGTAATGGCACAACTAATTGCCGAGAGTGTCAAATCACCGCTTTTATTTAATGATACCTCGGGGGCTGATGAGCTGTTATCGTTTTTTAATTCAATACCCATTGTATATCACGTAATAGTTCTGGACTCTTTAGACGATGAATTCACTTCGTTTGTAAGGCGCCGTTATGACTATGACAAAGAAAAATTATCGGACCTTTATGACAACAGCTATTTTGACCGTAATGGATTGCATATAATAAAGCCTGTTGTACAGGAAAACAAGCTTTTTGGAAAGCTTGTCATGAATGTCTCAACAGAAAATATAAAGAAAAAACGAAGTATTACTGTAAACATATTTGTCTTTGTTTTCTTGACAATAATGTTTATTTCATATCTGATAGCATTGAAACTGCAGAAAATTATTTCAAAGCC
>DATGNN010000223.1:0-10353 GCA_035306725.1 Chitinispirillaceae bacterium
CATATTTGTAATGTTTAACAGCCTGATTGCAAAAATTACCTGGGACAGGTTCATAATTGCAGAAAAAAAAGTTTTTTTACAGATAAGCATACCTCTAATCCTGGTATTTCTGGTATTTACACATCTAACACATATCTGGGCTGATGCAACAGGATATGTTGAAGTTACCAGATTTACGACAAGATTACCCCTTTTCTATCCTTCAACAAGTAAACGGTTCATGGTCCGCCACGGACTGGCTGATATTTCACAGAGAAGAAATCTTCCCGAAAAATTTGGTACCAGCGGCAGTGATTTTTACTATCCGCAAAAACCGCTGGAATATGATCCGGATATACAGCATAATAACATTCTTATTATAGCAATTGACGCAATGCGTTATGACATGTTAAATTCACAAAATTTCAACAGATGTTACAACTATGCCAGAAACCATGGCACTATTTTCACAAACCATTACAGCGGCGGCAATTCCACCAAAATGGGCTCGTTTACACTCTTTTATGGAATTCCTCCAACTTATCAGCAATATATTGAATCTAATAAAAAATCTCCTGTGTTAATAGACAGAATTCTGGAAACCGGCTACAACACCGGAATTTTTACAAGCTATAAACTGTATGCACCTGCGAATCTCGATGTTACAGCTTTTGTCAAAATTCCAGACCTCAGGCTCGAAACCACAATCCCGGGACCACAATCAGCCTGTCGCAACGACTCCGCTATAACTGATCAATGGAAATCTTGGGTTCATCAGAACTCAGGCAATAAACCTTTTTTTGGGTTTCTTTTTTATGATGCATTATGCACAAAAAGCTACCCTGAATCATATAAAGAAAAAATTGATAACAGCACAGATCTGTCCGGTCCGCAAAAAAAATTCATGGAGTACAAAATAAGTTTACAATATACCGATTCCCTGGTTGCATCAGTTCTCTATGATTTATCTGAATCCGATCTGCTGAAAAACACCGTTGTTATTATCACTTCAGATCATGGTGAAGAGTTTGATGATAACGGGTTGGGATATAACGGACATGGATCTTCTTTCAGCGACTGGCAAATCAAAACACCATTGATTACGGTCTGGCCGGAAATGGAACCAGGTATTGTTGATAATAGAACCTCACATTATGATATTGCTGCAACATTAATGAAAGATGTATTCGGGGTTTTAAATCCAGAATCAGATTTCTGTTCCGGTAAAAATCTTTTTTCTGACCAAAGCTGGGATTGGCTGTTAATTGGCTCCTATTTTAATTTTGCAATTCTTGAGCCTCAACAAATTACCGTTCAATTTCCTGGCGGATACTATGAAGTAAGAGGAAAAGATTACAGAATAATACAGAAGCCACAATTCTCTCCCAATATTACTGCCGCATTGAATGAAATGGGAAGATTCTTCAATAAAAATTGAAACACAGAGAAACAAGTGTTTTAGAAGAAAAACGAAAAAGATTAAGAAAAATTGAAAACGCAAAGAACACAGAGTACGCAGAGTAAGAATTGGAAACTGAACAAATCCGGACCGGAAATAAAATGATAATTTTTAAATCAAGATTATGAAAAATTTAAAAACGCAGAGAACACAGAGTACGCAGAGTAAGAATTGAAACTGAACAAATCCGGATCGGAAATAAAATAAAATATTTAAATCAAGATTATGAAAAATTTAAAAACACAGAGAGCACAGAGTACACAGAGTAAGAATTGGAAACTTAGCAAAGCTGGATTGGAAAAAGAACGAATTTAACTGTTTGTCTACTTGTTATGAAAAAACTTCTGATACGTTTATTTACTTTCTGGCTAATCTCTATTGCAGCAACTGTATCGGGTACTGACCTTATTAGTTCTGAACATAATTCGTATTCATTTTTGACTCAGAACAGAAAAATACGATTCTCACAAAATGCTGATCCTGTAAATATCCAGCAATCGTATACATACTCAGAACTCACCACTGCAAAACAAATTTTCAGCAATCCAGACAGCATTCCAATATTTAAATTAAGAGTGAAAAATGATTCTTTTTTAGACAGTTGTATTCAATCTGCCCGAACAACAGTTGAAAAAACTGAAACCGACAGCACTGTAACTTTCCTTTTTTCTTCAACACCTTTCTTTTCCAATATACGATACTCAAAAGAGTATAAATTCCATAAGCATAACCACTGCATCGACTATTCAATCAGATTGCATGGCGATAATACAAGGCAATTATTAAATGATAAAACATTCCAGTTGGAAATTTCTTTAAAAGAAACCGGTTTCAAGCAAATTTTTCTGGACAACAAACTATTAATTCAAAAAAAAGACACCCTGCCTGTTAACATTCTCGAAAATGACAACTGGACTGGTGTTTACAGGAAATTCTGGACTTTCTGCGTTCAATGCAAGACATCTGCACTGCCAGTATCATACAAAAGAAAATCTGTAATTCTGGATTTGAAATTCGATAAAGATAACAAGTGTGATTTCAGGATCTACTGCGGACCGATTGTTATTGATGAGCTTAAAAAAGTGGATCATAAACTTGCAGCCCTTATTTACAATCAGCCTTTTTTCATGAACTGGTTGTCTGGTGGTTTTTTACTCATTTTTGATACTCTCCTCGAAATTTTCAACAACGTCGCCTTATCCATATTTTTATTATCAATATGTGTAAAGATAGTGCTCGCCCCGCTCTTTAAAATTGCCAGTATCTGGCAAAAACAGGTAAATGTCCAGTCTTCAATTCTTGAACCCAGGCTTAAAGAGATAAAAAAACAGTTCAAAGGTGAAGAACAGAACAGAAAAATCCTCCAGTTGCACAAGGAGCTGGGTATAAGTCCTCTTTACTCATTAAAGAGTCTTCTAAGCGCAGCTATCCAGATTCCTGTTTTCTTTGCAGCATATCACATGCTCAGCACCCATATAGCTCTTTGTAATTCACCTTTCCTGTGGATCAGCGATCTGTCAGCTCCGGATCATCTCTTTAAACTTCCTTTCAGCATACCTTTCTTTGGTGATTATTTTAACATTCTCCCCTTTATAATGACCTCGTTTACCTTCGCTTCATCGTGGCTGCACACCGATTTGTCACTCTCTTCAGAATTGCACAAAAAACAAAGAAACAATCTGTTCTGGATGGCTCTTCTTTTCTTTTTAATGCTGTACACATCACCGGCCGGCATGGTAGTTTATTGGACCATGAACAATATTCTGGCATTTATTACTACAATTTTTACAACTGTTGTTTTAAACAGTAAGAGAAACAAACAAAATCACAGTGAAAACAAACCTGTTCATACTGTCAATTCGGAAATTGCGGGGAAATGATGAAAGCAATAATTCTTGCCGCAGGATACGGCAACAGGATGCGTCCGCTAACTGACAATTGCCATAAAACGATGCTTGAGGTAGCAGGAAAAACTATCATACAAAGGATAATAGACGGCCTTGTCGAAAATGGAATCAAAGATATCGTTGTTGTAACCGGATACCGGTCTGAAGAACTAAAGGATTATCTTTCTGAATTATATCCAGAAATTTTATTTAAATTCATAGAAAATAAAAAATACAGGGAAACAAATAACATTTATTCAATGGCACTTGCATTCGAAAACATTACAATTGACAGTGATATCATTCTTATAGAATCTGATCTTTTGTACCAGCCGCAGGTAATAACAAGATTGATCAATTCAGCTTACAGCAATGTTGCACTGGTAGACAAGTACAGAACAGGCATGGATGGCACTGTAGTTACTGTTGACAATTCGGTTATCACAAATGTGATCCCGCCCCATCTTCAATCGCAAAATTTCGATTTTTCCGATAAATATAAAACTCTTAATCTGTATAAATTTTCCAGGCAGTTCTGTGAGACTGCATTTAAAAAACTTTTGATCTATTATGCAAATGTAATTGACAAAAACTGTTACTATGAACTTATACTCGGCATACTGATTTACATGCAGAAAGAAACCATTCATGCAGAAATTATTCAGGGTGAAAGCTGGTCTGAAGTAGATGATCCAAACGATCTTCTTGTTGCCGGGTTCGATTTCAAGGAGAACCGGATGGAGATTCTTGAAGATGCATTCGGCGGTTACTGGAATTACAATATCACCGATTTCTGTTTTATCCGTAATATGCATTTTCCCAATGCTGCCATAATATCAGAAATGAGAAATGTTTTTCCGGACCTGATACATAATTATGGATCACGCCAAAAATATCTGGACCGCAAAATGGCATGGTTTCTTTTATGCAATGAAAACAGAATTACAGCCCTTAATGGAGCTGCACAGATATACCCGATTCTACAATCTTTATTTTTAAACTATAAAACACTTCTCCCCTATCCCTCTTTTGGTGAATACACACGAAATTTCAATTGTGTCAGTACCTATCTTGATGATGGTAACTTTGATACTGATGAAATTGAAAATAAGGCAAAGGATGCGCAGTTAATTGTTTTTGTCAACCCTAACAATCCTACCGGGACAATACTTGAGACAAACTGGATTTTTTCCTTTGCGGAAAAAAATCCGGACAAGACCATATTGGTTGATGAATCCTTTATTGAATTTTCCGATCAGGCCCCAATATTGTCTCTTTTGGAACAGAATCCGCTTGAGAATGTAATCGTTATCAAAAGCTTGAGCAAATCTCTTGGTGTACCCGGAATCCGTCTTGGATATTTTTATTCATGCAGCCAGAAACTTAATTCCTGTGTAAATGAGAAAATTCCAATCTGGAACATGAACTCTTTTGCCGAACACTTTCTGGAAATTATTCTTAAACATCGCAATACCCTGAACCAGTCTTTTGAATACACAATCCGCGACAGAAACGAATTCTCGTCCAAACTTACCACCATACCATATATACAAAAGGTTTTTGACAGCAGTGCCAATTTTATTCTTGTAAAATTAAAGGGGGATAATGAATTTGCAGCAGATTTAACAAATACCCTCTTGTCGGAAAAAACGGTTTTTGTTAAAAATGTCAGTCCCAAATTTTCGGATGGAGCCGGTTATTTGCGTCTTGCAGTACGCACACAGAAAGAAAACGATGAACTCATAGGGTATCTTGCAGAACTGGACAAAATATTATTTCCGCTAAACAAACCTTTAAACAGTTTTTACCAGATTAATTAGTTTAGTGAATTAATTTATCTCTTGAAGTACAGAGGTATTTACGAGTGCGCGCTGTAAAAGCGCGCACTTTTTTTATTTATTGATTGCTGCTCAATCCTGGATATGGTCGAGCCTGTTTCATGAAAAGAACAGGTTCACTGGCAGGATCATCAACGGGCTGGTCAAACTTGAACTCTGTATCCATTGCATACCATTTATTTTTGTCTGCACCATAGAGATGCTGAAAAAACGTGTGAATTTCTGCAAGTGCGGTTCCCAGTTCATATACCTGTCGCTTCGTTAATATTTTCTGACCTTCAGGGACAAGTGAAGAGTATCCCATATATACAATCGGCTGTCCTTCCATTTCGAAGTAATACAGGAACTGCTCTGATGTTATGCTTGGATCTGGCAGTACTACTGATACACCGTCTTTTTGCACATTTACATAAAAAGCAGGTTCTACTCCAGACGGATCGTAGATGTTTGCTGTAATAGCCACTCCATTAGCCTCTTCATCCGGAAAGGAACGATGTACAAGAAGAGCCATTCCTACTTTCATGTGATCGATATTGCGGTAACTTCGCTCTTCAAAAGCCCTGAAATACCATACACTCGACCATACTTCACGGATAGCATCCAGAACCGATTGCTCATCATTCGGGTTTCCACTCTTTGACGTGTAGAGACCAGCACCTGTAAACCCATCCAGATCTTCAGCATTGGTACTTGAACGAAAGCGCATTCTTATACCGGAATACTCACTTGTCAGCTTTGTCATTAATTTATCTCTGAATTCAGAATCTACCGGAGCTGTCTGCATATCGGTTCGTAATTGAGCCAGCAGTTCATTACGAACAGCAGGATCACTCTGGAAATCGGTATCTTCGAGCATTTGTGTTAACCGTTCATTGAATCCGTTCTGGTCCATGAACTGATAGTAATAGAATACAGGTACTGCAAATCCTTTTGGATAACGTACCTTGTTGTTATCCATATGCGGAAAAGCCCCATAGTGGCTTGCTTTTCCTCCGTAAGCTGGTATTGAAACATCAAGAGCTTCACCCAGTGTCATATTTTCCAGATCAAGAAGATCTTCTATATCGCGGAGTTCCTGAGTTTCAAGATCCAGGTTTGGTATTCCAACACCTGCAGGCGAATTATCTTCCCACCACCCGTCAGCTTCTTCTTTGGTAACCTCTGTAAGTGAATAATTGAATGCTGTAACTTCCAGTTTTACCCATTTGCCTTCCAGAGCACGGAAAGTTTCATTTGTAAAAACACCCCTTAACGCCATATTGGGAGTACCGCGGTTTTGTGAAAGGACATTGATATGCGCAAGCGGCGTCTGAAACATCTGGGTAATAAGGCCGCTTGTTACAGAGATATCGTTAGGAACTTTATCGAGTACCACAATATCACGAAAACTGACAAAAGCACTATCCAGTTCTTCGGCAGTGACAAAAATCAGTCTGCCCATGCTTGTTCCATAATTAAGTGGCTGATAATCGATATCCTGATAAAGTTCCTTTGATGTTATTACTTTAACAGAAGAAGGAAGATCTTTTAATATATTATCTTCGATCGTCTGGGATGTAGGATGAAAATAGAGCGAATCTCCGAAGTAAGCTGATGAGGAGATTTTTTGACAGGCTGTAGTGATCATTTCTACAGTAGCCTTATCATAAGGCGCGATTTCATAAGTCCATACTTTCGGACCTTCATAATAGGTTATTGCACCAAGAATAAACCGACGATTAGGACTGTAGTATTCAGTAGCATTGAACTCCGGCAGAGATGGGACAGGAGGTTTACCATTACCGACTGAAAGATTTTTATCTACAAAATCATAATGGACCTTGTATGTTTTACTGTTTTGAAAGTATAACGGAGCCTCTTCATCCGACAGATCTATGACAGTCTTTGCAGAGATTGCGCCCGGAATACTTGCATCCAGGGGTTCCGATGCGAGTGCCATAAAATCAGCATGACACCCGATTTTGTGAGAACAATCCGGATCAATATCCTGAATTACACAATCCCAGTTTACTTCTTCCGGTGCCTGAGGATTATCGGCACATGAAAAAAATATGACAACCAAAGAAAGAAATGTTGATAACAAACCAGATGTTACCATATGAATATTTTTTTTGTATTTAAGAAAGTATAACCTGACCGACATTCTGTTTTCTCCCCCTCCAGCTTTTATTGACAAAGGCGATCTATGCAAGTCTGTCCATCCGGACACTCACCGTCACCATTACACGATATCACCCCGGGTATTTCCAGATACTTGGCTACTTTATCTATTATTACCAGTTTTACACCGCCACATTCATCTGTACTGGTTGCTCTTCTGGAAATCTCAATTTCCGGAAATCCAGCCATACCGTAAACTTTCAATTTGTCCAGTAAATGGGCAGGTATTGTCAACTCACCATCATCTTCAGTTTCACACTCTATTTTGGCTTTTGTACCACCATGGTAACTGATATCAATTTTTACAAATATTGTCGAAATACCAGGTATGTTTGGCGGATCCCATCTCAGATCGATTGATTCACCATCTCTCATCCATATTGTATCATTGAGTACATTTAACCGGCATATACCTTTAACATCAAGTGAAAATGGTGAAATAGCTGTGGTACCTCCAACAGAAACCGTTATTTCATCACCTTCAGAAAACAGATCAAAAGCCAGCCCCGGAGCCTGGTAATAACCTCTGACACTGGGCTCCATTGAAAATGATGTTGCACCGTCAGCAGTTTTCAATCCGTTCACAGTTACAGTACCTACACTTGATATTTGATCAGGAAATGGCTGACAACTGTCATTAGCAACACATACACCATTACAGTCTTCACAGAACGGATGAGTCGGGACTACAAGTTTACAATCGCCGTCTGTTTCCGCTGTCTCAAAAACTTTGGAAGGTGTAGGGCCATTCTTGAAAGCACCTATTAATGTTGGAGGACTTTCGAATTCTTTAAATGTTATTTCAAAAATGCCGTGTAAACTGCATTCATTCGGATCTGTCTTGGTGGTATCATTCGGATCCGTCTTGGTGGTATCACCGGATCCAGGGTCTGTAACACCGGAGTCGTCGCACGTTCCTGTCAGCAGAACAAATGTAAAAAATATCAGAATTATTGAATTGAGCAGTACTGTTATTCGCATTTTAATTTCCTTTCAAGTTTTATGGATTACACGCAAAGCAGTAGAATCCGCCGTAACCGCCACCATTGCCTATAGCACGTGAATTAAAACTACCGGCACCAGTATTGAAATCAAGATCAATACCTGCTTCACAGCCAGACACATTATATCCTGAAATCCAGTTTGATATTCCCATTCCACCCATATTTTGTGGCCATGAAAAGCCGACAGTTGGTGTACTGTTTGCAGTCGTTGATGTCCAGTCATCACAGGTTGGGTTATCACTATCAGTGCCTCCACCCCAATCACCCCAACCCCCCCAACCACCACCAGTCATAAACTGATTGGGAGAATACCCCAGTCTGCCGTCAGTTCCGGAACCGGTAATTGTAAGATGATTATCAACTTCTTCACCTAATGGATCCGGCCTCTTGTTTGGAATACCCCATTCATTGGGGAAATCATTTCTTATAGTTGCATCGCCGTTTTTTGGACGATCATGTAAGAGTGATGCAATATCCGGAGCCAGAAGTCTTCCTTCACGGTCATACCAGGGACCGCTTCCGATTCGGTCAATTGCATCCACCTGGTTTCCATCCGGACCATGTTCGACACTCAAAAACGCGCGCCATTTTTTAACTCTTGAACCCGGCATACTCATTTCTGCAATGGTCTGACAGATACTGTCTGCACCAAGCAAACCCGCTCCCGGACCTGTTTTGCCGAAACGAAGATCACCGCCAAACCCATTCTGACTGCCGCTAAGTTCCTGTAAAGATTCAAGACTGGTTAAAAAGAAACTGAAATGAGCCAAAGTATCCATTTCAATAACAATCTCGTCTTCATAAACATTAACCGGCACTGATTTTATATAGTGTCTGGGAGACAGGGCGTGCAATGAATCGATAACAGCCTGGATTTTTGCGAGTTTTCCCACATCCGGTTTTTTTGATACCTCTGAAGATGCGATAGTGGTTCTGCCATCAGGCAGCATAATATGACGAAAAGTAGTTGAATAGTGGTTCCCGATTGAAACCCTGATCGCAGTCATTTGCGCGGAATTAAGTCCGGCAGTCAAACTGAAACTGTATTCACCTGCATTCGCGTATGAATTTAATGCGCTTTTGAGCAGTTTCCCGGATACATCATACATTTCAACTTTTACCGCAGCCGGTCTGGTTAAACTGAAACGTACCTGGTCCCTTATCATGGAGATCTTTTCTATACGTGGCAGTTTTTCAACCGGTTTCACATTGACACCACCATTGGATATCGAAAATCTTCCCTGTGCATTGGTTGTATCCGACATATTTTTGCCTTTGAGAGTCACTACAACTCCTTCAACCGGTTGTTGAGTATGCTTCGAAACCACGGTTCCAGTAAGATTGATCGGTTCAGCAGATACAGCTAAAACAACCAGAAAGATCAGATTGATTCCTGTTTTACACTTCAAAACGGCCTCCTGTGTTAAATCCCAAAGAGATTTGTTTCAAAATTATTTCAAATTCATTTAGTTAATCGTTTATATAACTTTAACAGCTTTTTCCTATTAATCCTTTTCTTTGCACCAGGCATTATTATTGAATCATTAGTTATCTTTTCAATATAATACCTAATTAAGAAAAAAAATTGAAAAATAGTATTAAATCCGTATTGTCTGTTCTCTATAGAGATAAGATGAAATCGTCCAGGTCAGTGATAGTTTTGTATTTGAAACTAACAATCGTTTTCTTTTAAACTTATGATATTAGCTAACCAATCTGCTATTATCCCAATTCTTCACTATCTGTTGTATCAATAATAATAAGTGTTCACTTTTTACATTATTTCTTTTCATTTTTTTTAATTTTTAATCAATCCCCCTTACTCAGGTTTTACCTCACCTGAACACTTTTAAAGATACTGGGGGGATTTGATTAATTAACAAAAAATCGCACATAAGCAAAGGACACTATAATGCTTCTTCGTCGTGATCAGGTTCCATTTCCCAATAACCCTGCCTGCAAACAGTGCGCGAACAAACCCTGCCATCTGCTTTTTGCCGGACCGGTATATCCCGGAAAGATTATCT
>DATGNN010000224.1:0-4527 GCA_035306725.1 Chitinispirillaceae bacterium
CGACACAAGTAACTTATAAAGTAATTCTGCCGGGATTTCCTGTGGTAAGTCTGTGATGGTAACTCCTAAAAGAGCATAAACATTCAATATGCTTTCATTAATTTGTGCACATTGGCCGATAGTTAATAATCCGGTTTTGGGAAATACATCATCATTGATTCCTGTTAAATCAGCTATGGAATAAAGGTTTGAATAGTTAGTTGAATCTGTAAAATGATTTTCTGACATTTGTTCTGAGCGGAATATTGCGTGTTTGGCTGCTTTACCTAAAACCTTTGATAAATGCAGAATATGTTTTTCCATGGCACCCCTTTTTAGAAGTATAGGTATGGTAAGGTAGTATATTGTGACACAAATTTATTAATTTTTTTTCATTGATATTTAATTGATTAAAAAATAAAAAAATCGTTTCAACAGCTTGAAACCTTATATGAAAATTAATAACAGTTGCATTAATTTCGGTTATTTTATAGTACGTATACTGGAAATAGTTTATCAATTACCATAAAGAATGCAAAAGAAAAATAATTATATAGCAAATAAAAAACCCGGCAGATGCCGGGTTTCAGGTTTATTTTCTAATCGGTATCGATTAGTTGATTTTTATTTCTACCGGTGGTTTTGGAAGTGCTTCAGCTTTTTTAGCCAATTCAAGAACTAATATTCCATTTTCGAAACGAGCTGAAATTTTTTCAGCATCAACTGATTCCGGAATTCTGAATTTGCGTTCGAAATTATAAACATCAAACTCACGTTTCACATATCTGTATTGAGCCTCTTCCTCTTCTTTCTTTTCGGGTAGCTCAACCTTCACTGATAAAACATTTTCATGATAGTTTAACTGCAAATCTTCTTTCTTAAATCCGGGCAACAACATTTCAACTTTGTAACCTTCGTCGGTTTCAAAAATGTTGGTTGCGGGCTTGCAATTGCAGTTTTTCAAATAATCTTCGTGATAATCATTTTTCAAAAAGCTGTTAAAAAGCTGATCTACTAAATTCTGATTTACATTACGATAAGGGTTAAATCTAACTAAGTTCATAACTTTTTCCTCCTATTTTTAAATTATATTTTATTTTTCTATTTAATTTCTGTTAGGATATAATCAATTCTTGTTCCATCACCAATATTTGCATTTTAGAAGGAACTTTTACCATAATAAGCGTCATATTGTCATAAAAAATAAATATTGCCGTGACAAGTAGGCATGTTATTTAACTTTTAGCATATATAACTATACCACATTCACGACTTCGCATACAGACGTGAATATGAGTTTTTCTGAATTAAAGATATTGCTCCTCCGGAGCTTCGTGAAATTTCCACCAATCAAATATATCAGGAGCTATATCGGTGGCTAATTATGAAGATCCACCTGGTGCAGAAGAGCACTATTTCCTGCTGAAGCAAATCATTAATTACAGAAACCCTCTGTTTAACATCTTACCATTTATAACATCGTTTTTTAAATAAAAAGCTGCATCGTCAAAATGAACGGTGCAGCTATTTATAAGAGCAGAAAAAATATCAAATTAATATCTGACTATAGAAGTAAAACAAGCTAAGTGGGATTATAAAGGTGGAGGCACACGATTGGCTTTTACTGCTGGTTCCTTTACCGTTGTTAATCCTGTTACTATAGCCAATAAACCCACCAACAAGTGGGGCCAGATTATAAGATCAGAAAACCCGAACAACCATGGTGACATCGCCAAAAATACACCTGCCACAACATCCATGAACAAATGGATTGTCATAGGAATATTCCTGACAACACCTAACTCATAATCCGTAAAGACTGACATAAGAATTATCATGGCACCTATAATAACAGGTATCCACTGGGCAGATCCACCGTTGGCAAAACCAAACAACCAGGGAGCAGCTATTAACAGAAGTCCGCTCACATAATCTAACATTCCGTGCACTTTTGTACTTATAAATCGCATTGTATCTGTTTTTTAAAATTATTATTTTTTCTTACAATGTTTTTTACCTGATCTTGCAAATAAGAACAACATCGTCAGGGTCACCAGAGAGCCTACAACAATTTTTCGAACCACCCCTTTCTTATTGTATTTCCAGGCAGCATTACCTCCAACTTCTGCAATAACATTTGGTGGATGGCCTTTTTTAAAATCATCGATAATACCTTCAATCACATTTATCCTGTCGGCCAAAAGCAATATAAACCAATGTCCGAAGTGACCTTCGCTATATTCAAAAGCTTTTCTACGCAAGTTTCCACTCAGGCCGGATAATGGAACTGAAGTACCAAAAACAGCACTTAAACCGGGCCGTTCATTAGAATGAAGCACTTCAATTGTTTTCTCCTGTTGAGGTGGCCGTTGATAATCCAGCCGCTTATGATCGTCACCCGTATAATTTTTCATCGGGTAAGTTGGTTCATTTTTGGGATCGGCATCTATCCCCCAACCCTTTATATGTGTATATTTTTCTGAAGTATCCATAATTATTTTGCTTTAAAATTTATGATGGCACCAAAACCACCTTAATACAATTATCAAGTTTTGCAGAGAAAATATGATAAGCATCTGCAATTTCCGACAAGGGCACCCTGTGAGTAATGACCTCTTTAGGATTCAGACGTCCCTCCTGAACATGATTTATAAGTCGTGGCAACAGTCGTCGGACTGACGCCTGATCGGCCCTTATGGTTATTCCCTTATTCAAAACATTCCCTATAGGGATCAGGTTACCGGTTGGGCCATATACACCCACAATGGATAATATTCCTCCTTTTTTAAGACTGTTGATAGCCCATTGTAACACAATTCCGGAGCCAGACTGCAGCATTAGCTTTTTACCGGTTATAGTTTGGAGTTTACTTCCGGAAGCTTCAAGCCCGACTGCATCGATACATACATCGGCACCAAACCAGCCGGTTGTTCTTTTAAGGAAAACTACAGGATCGCCCAACGTCTTAAAGTTATAGGCTTCGCATTGAGCATATTTCCTGGCGAAGTCAAGACGGTATTCCAATTCATCAATAATAATTACCCGCCCTGCTCCAAATAACCAGGAGCATTTGGCTGCCATTATTCCAACAGGTCCGGCACCAAACACAACCACTGTATCACCGGTCTTTATACCACCCATTTCCGCTGCCTGGTAACCAGTAGGCACGATGTCGGTCAACAGCACGGCATCATCGAGGTCGAACCCTTCAGGCACTACCACCGGTCCTACATTAGCATAAGGCACTCTCACATATTCAGCCTGACCTCCATCATAACCTCCTGCCAGATGAGAGTATCCCAGAATGCCTCCCACTGCAGTTGACTGGCTGTTCGATTCATGACAACTTGAATAAAGTCCCTGCTTACAAAATGTACAGGTTCCACAAGCGATGTTAAACGGAACTATTACCGTATCACCAACATTCAAATTATCAACTGCAGAACCTAATTCTTCTACCACACCAACGAATTCGTGTCCGAAGGTCGTCCCCACCCGAGTATCGGGAACCAGGCCATGATAAAGATGAAGATCAGAACCGCAGATACAGGAACGAAGTACCCTTACGATAGCATCCTGTGGATGAAGAATCTCAGGAATTGGTTTTTGTTCTGTGCGAACCCTGAACGGTCCGCGGTAAGACATTGCCAGCATGTTTATTATTTTTTGGGTTAAACATCAGTATGCTTTACGGCCATAATCATAAGCGAATCATGCAGGAAAGCTGTTATAACTTTTTGGTTCAAAAAATATGCTTAACATATTTCATTACAAAAAAAAGCTGACATACAATAAGTTACAAAATCACATCCAAAATAAACCTTGTAGAATATCCTCTCAGTTGGGGAAGAAATGGGATAAAGTAAAAAAGGTTTGAATCGTTTGATTGTTTGATTGTTTGAAAGGTTTGAATTCGTATGATTGTTTGAAGGGTTTGAAATGTTTGATGTTTGAAAGGTTTGATTGTTTGAAGGGTTTGATTGTTTAATTGTTTAAATTGTCCAAAAATAGGATTACATCTAAAGTGTAATATAGAAGAAAAAAAGTATTTGGCTAAACCGATTTCCAGTTGATCCATGTAGGTAAAGAGATATTTGTTATTTAGATATATCAGAAGATTTTCATGATTTTTGATTGGCTGTATAGATGATAACAATTAACCCCGGCAGGGGTGAAATTATTATAAAAAAGTGAGCCGGTCTAACAAGATTCCCGAAGGGATGACATTATAATGAATAAAACAAAGTCATAACAACAAAAATTTATAAATTAGCAACATCAATTTCCTACAGCTAATTTCATTTACAGATTCTATTGTTAAAGTCATATATATGTCGGGCACATATTCACAAATTTACATTCAAATCGTTTTTGCAGTAAAAGGACGGGAAAACCTTATTACAAAATCATGGCAAGAAGAATTTATAATGTCACCCATTCTGGGTTAGGGAATATCAGGATTATTAATCGGTTAGGTACCAAAAATTATATATGAAATGATTAACGACAGGGACAGATAGAGTTGATGAATCTTTAGAAATGAAACAG
>DATGNN010000225.1:0-8442 GCA_035306725.1 Chitinispirillaceae bacterium
GGGTTCGTTATCACATAATCAGGGGTGCTCTTGATACACAAGGTGTAACGGATCGTAAGCGTAGTCGTTCAAAATATGGTGTTAAGCGTCCTAAAAAATAAAGGATTAATATGTCGCGAAGAAGGAAAGCTCAGAAAAGAGATCTGATTCCTGATCCTAAGTTTAATAGCACACTGGTTACTCAGTTTGTAAATAATGTTGTAAAAGGTGGTAAGAAGCGTGTCGCTGAAGGAGTTTTTTACAAAGCTATTACAATTATTTCAGAGAAAACCGGGCAAGACGGGATCGGGGTATTCAAGAAAGCTGTTGAAAATGTAAAACCTGTACTTGAGGTTAAATCACGTCGTATAGGTGGTGCAAACTATCAGGTTCCAATTGAAGTGCCGTCAGATAGAAGAGTATCATTGGCAATCCGATGGATAATTGGATATGCAAAACAGCGTTCCGAGAAGAGCATTGCAGAAAAACTCGCAAATGAGTTTATGCAGGCTTCAAAAAATGAAGGCGGTGCTGTAAGGAAAAAAATAGATACTCATAAGATGGCTGAAGCGAACAGGGCATTTGCTCATTTTCGCTGGTAAAAGATCTTTGATTTTAAATGATGAGCTGTTTTAACAGTTGATATATCCGGAACCGGGATTAAATAAACTGTTGAATGTCGATAGAAAACTGTTATGAGTGATAAAATGGAATTGAAATTAATAAGAAATATCGGCATTATGGCTCATATCGATGCAGGGAAGACAACCACAACGGAGCGTATCCTGTTTTATTCTGGGATAGTGCACCGGATGGGGGAGGTTCATAACGGAAATGCTGTTATGGACTGGATGCTTCAGGAGCGTGAACGTGGAATTACGATCACCTCTGCTGCAACTACATGTAACTGGATGGGGTATAGGATTAATATTATAGATACTCCAGGTCATGTAGATTTTACTATGGAAGTAGAACGTTCTTTGAGAGTACTGGATGGCGCAGTTGCTGTATTTGATTCTGTGGGAGGCGTAGAACCTCAGTCCGAGACTGTTTGGCGGCAAGCCGATAAATATAACGTTCCCAGAATTGCGTTTGTAAATAAAATGGATCGTGTCGGTGCGGATTTTGAAAATTGTATCGAAATGATGCGAAAAAAGCTTTCTGCTGTACCGGTTGCAGTTCAGTTACCGTTAGGAAAAGAGAGCGAATTTGAAGGTGTCATAGATCTGGTAAAAATGAAAGTTTATCGATACGATGAAGAAGCTTTGGGTGCAAAGGTAATAGAAGAAGATATACCGGAGGGTATTCTTGATGAAGTGCAGGAGTGCAGGGAAGAAATGCTGGAATCTGTGGTTGATTTTAATGATGAGCTTATGCAACAGATTCTGGAGGGTATGTCACCTGATGAAAATATGATTAAAGAGGCTATAAGGGTCGGAGTAATCGGAAACAAAATTTGTCCAGTTTTGTGTGGTTCTGCTTTTAAAAATAAAGGCATACAACAACTTATTGATGCGATTTGTGATTACCTGCCTTCTCCTGAAGACAGAGGGGCTGTAAAAGGGGCAGATCCTTTAAAGGGTGATGCAATTGAGAGATTTCCTGATCAGAATGACCCTTTTTCTGCTCTTGTTTTTAAAATTGCTACAGATTCACATGTTGGTAAGTTGTCTTATGTAAGAGTCTATTCGGGTAAGGCTGGTTTTAAAGACAGCTTTTTTAATCCAAGAACAAAAGTAAGGGAAAAAGTTACAAGAATTTTTAGAATGCATTCAAATAAAAGGCATGCAGAACAGACAATGGGAGTTGGGGACATCGTCGCACTGGTTGGTTTAAAAGAAACTACTACAGGCGATACGTTATGCGATAAGGATTTTCAGATTGTTTATGAAAAAATGAAATTTCCTGAGACGGTTCTATCACGTTCTATTGAACCAAAAAGTACTGTTGATGAGGAAAAACTCGTTGCAGCACTTGAAAGGCTGAGTGATGAGGATCCGACGTGTAGAATAAGTATAGACTCTGAAACTGGGCAGAGGTTAATTGCCGGTATGGGGGAACTTCACCTGGAAATTTTGGTAGATAGATTAATTAGAGAATTTAACATTGGTGTCTATGTTGGTAATCAACAGGTTTCTTATAGAGAAACGATAACGGTACCTGTTTTTGAGGAGTATGAACTTTCTCAGCCCATTGGTGGTAAAAATCAATATGCTCATATAGGAATTAAGCTTGAACAAATTGAGACTTCAAGGGGAATAGTTTTTGAGAGTGGTATTGATGATTCGAACTTTCCGTTCGAATTCGTGTCGGCTGTGAAACAGGGTATAGAAGAGGCTTCAAGTGGTGGTATTCTTTCAGGATATCCTTTATCTGGAGTAAAGGTGTCTTTAAAAAATGCCAGATTCGATGCTGAAGACTCAACTGAAATGGCGTTTAAAATTGCTGGTACGATGGCTTTTAAAAGTGCGTGTTCAAAAGCTGTCCCTTCAATACTCGAACCGGTAATGAAAATTGAAATTGTTGTACCAGTCGATTTTATGGGACCGGTTATAAATGATTTAAACAGCAGAAGAGGTAAGGTTCTTGGAATCAATCCAAGAAAAGATGCTCAGGTAATTGATGCTGAAGTGCCTTTATCGGAAATGTTTGGATATGCAACTGCGTTAAGATCGATTACTCAGGGAAGAGCTGTCTATACAATGCAATTTGATCGATACGAAGTTACGTCAAAAACGATTGAAGATGAAATTTTACGTCGGATAGGTCGACGGTAAACCGGGATATTAACAGGAAAAGAAAAAACAAGGAGCATAAATTCATGCCAGGTGAAAGAATAAGAATTCGTTTGAAATCATTCGATCACAACATACTAGACAAGTCGGCATCAGACATTGTTCGTACTGCCAAGGGAACAGGTGCAAGGATATCAGGACCGATACCTTTACCTACTGAAAAAAGTATATACACGGTATTACGTTCTCCACATGTTAACAAAAAGTCGAGAGAACAGTTTGAAACTCGTGTTCACAAACGTCTGATTGATATTCTGGAATCGACTCCGCAAACTGTAGATTCTTTAATGAAACTGGATTTGCCTGCTGGTGTAGATGTCGAAATTAAAGTGTAATTTGTCATAACGAGCTGATTTACAGAAAATTAGGTGAGGGACTTATATATGCAGGGGTTAATTGGAAAAAAGATTGGAATGACTCGCTTATTTGATGAGTTGGGTCGGACTGTTGCTGTAACTGTCATAAAAGCTGATGGAAATGTAGTTCATCAGGTGAAAACAAAAGAAAAAGACGGATATGCCGCAGTACAGTTAGGGTTTCAAGAGGTAAAAGAGAAAAAAGTGAATAAACCTCTTATAGGGCATTTCAAAGGAAACGGAAAAACACTGACTAAAATTATAAAGGAATTTGAACTTGATGAAAATGAAGAAGTTCAGCCCGGGCAGATTGTTGGTGTTGAGTTATTAGAGAATGTCAAGTACGTTGATGTGGCCGGAAAATCAAAAGGACGGGGGCATGCAGGTACAATCAAACGATACAATTTTACACGGGGTCGTGAAACTCATGGTAATACTAATGTGCGCGAACACGGATCGATAGGACAAAACTCAGATCCATCAAGAGTGTTCCCAGGTGTAAAAATGTCGGGACATTATGGAAATGCACAAATATCAATGAAGAGACTTGAAGTAATGGGTATTGATAAAGAAAAGGGACTGGTTTTCGTTAAGGGGTCGGTTCCAGGGTGTAATAAAGGAATTGTTTACATAAAGAAAAACGAATCCAGGTAGATTCTTCCAGGATAATACTATAATGAATGCTAAAATATTTCAACAGGATGGGACAGTCAAAGGTGAAATCGAATTACCTGAAGACGTCTTTGGTACTGATGTAAATGAAACCCTTTTACATCAGGTTATTACTCAATTTTTGGCTAATCAGCGTCAGGGTACTGCCAAAACAAAGACCAGAGCCGAAGTTAGTGGTGGTGGGAAAAAACCATGGAAACAGAAAGGTACAGGTCGGGCCAGGGCTGGCTCAAATACTTCACCGATCTGGGTAAGAGGTGGTAAAGCTTTTGGGCCGCAACCAAGGGATTATTATTCCAGGATTCCAAAGAAGATGAAAAGGCTGGCTTTGAAATCAGCTTATTCTTCAAGGGCCAAAAGTGAAAATGTGATTGTTATTGATCATATTGAGTGTAATAAGCCAAAAACCAGGACTATACAGGATATGTTAAAGGCAATATCGTTAAATGGCAGGAAAAACCTGTTAATAGTCGATAACGAGTCTCAAAACATATATCTTTCGGGTAGAAACATCAGAGATCTTGAAATAAAAAATGTTTCTGAAATTAACGCATATGATATTTTAAAAAATGAGAACATAATCTTTTCAGACGAGAAACTGGTCGGAAAAGTAAAAGAGGTGGTGTCATTGTGAGTAAGTATCATCAAATCATAAGATATCCATCCATTACTGAGAAAAATACCGTACTGAAAGAAAATCAGAACAGGTATGTGTTTGAAGTAATGCGTACAGCTACAAAACCGCAGATTCGCAAGGCAGTTGAGAATCTGTTTGGAGTGGAAGTTGTCGATGTAAATACAATGATAGTTAAAGGCAAGAAAAAACGGATGGGACGTTTTTCCGGTTATCGTTCTGACTGGAAAAAAGCAATTGTAAAGCTCGGGGAAGGGCAGACAATTGCGAAGTTCGGTGAGGTATAGCACACTAAGGTGTACGAGAGGAATTGGAGTTCTATATGCCAATAAAAACATATAATCCTGTAACGCCTGCTTTACGGTATAAATCAGCAAACGATTTTAATCAGGTAACAACTGATGATCCGTACAAGCCTTTACTTCAGGTAAAGAAAAAGATTAATGGCCGCAATAATAGGGGTATCATTACAGTTCGTCACCGGGGTGGTGCACATAAAAGGTTGTACAGGAAGATTGATTTTAAAAGAAACAAATATGATGTCGTTGGAATAGTTGAAACTATTGAATATGATCCAAACAGAAGTTCGTTTATAGCATTAGTAAAATATATGGACGGAGAGAGACGTTACATATTAGCTACATCGAATATGAAAGTAGGGATGAAAGTAGTTTCCGGAGAGAAAACAGATCTTTCCGAGGGAAACTGCATGCCGCTAAAAAATATACCTGCCGGTACCATGGTACATAATATCGAATTAAAAAAGGGTAAAGGTGGGCAGATCGCTCGTAGTGCAGGTGCGTATGCTGAGATAGCAGCTAAGGAAGGGGAGATGGTGCAACTAAAATTCCCTTCAAGTGAAGTACGAAATGTTAATGAGAACTGTTGTGCTACAATTGGACAGGTAAGTAATCCAGAACATATGAACATGGCACTTGGATCTGCGGGACGTTCTCGTCATTTAGGGATAAGGCCAACTGTACGTGGAGTAGCAATGAATCCCGTTGATCACCCAATGGGTGGTGGAGAGGGAAAAACTGCGGGAGGTGGTCATCCTGTATCACCTTGGGGGCAGAAGGCGAAAGGTCTCAGGACAAGAAATTCTCGTAAGCTTTCAAATAAGTACATAGTACGGAGACGAACGAAGTAGAAGGAAAAGGATAAAATATGTCGAGATCAATAAAAAAGGGGCCGTTTGTAGACGACCATGTATTAAAGAAAGTAGATGACTCAAATAAAAGTGGCCAGAAAAAGGTAATAAAGACATGGTCAAGAAGATCTATGATACTTCCTGAGTTTGTCGGGCATACTTTTGCGGTGCATAATGGTAATAAATTTGTACCGGTTTATGTGACTGAAAATATGGTTGGACATAAATTAGGTGAATTTGCTCCCACTCGTCAATATCGTGGACATAGTGGTGCAAAAAGTGATAAAACAGCAAAGAGATAACCCGGGGAGGAATAGTGGAATCAATTGCTAAAATTAGATATTTGCGATCGGCGCCAAGGAAGGCAAGATTGGTTGCGGATGCAGTCCGGGGAATGATGGTTGGAGAGGCTTTGGGGCTTCTTGAATTTAATATTAATAAAAAAGTTGCGACTGATATTGCTAAGGTTCTGAAATCAGCGGTTGCCAATATGCAAAGCAAAAATACAGATACAGCTATTGATCTGGAAGAGCTTCGTATAAAGGAGATACGGGTTGATGAAGGGCCGGTGCTGAAGAGGTTTCGTGCAAGGGCTCAGGGACGGGCATCACAGATTTTAAAACGCATGTGTCATATTACTGTAACGGTAGAGAATTAAACAGGAGGAGTTGTGGGTCAGAAAACGAATCCGGTAGGTATAAGGTTGGGGATAACCCGATCCTGGTTTTCAAACTGGTTCGCGAAAGATCGTTTTGCAGATTATTTGTATGAAGATATTCTTATAAGAAATTATCTGAGAAAACGACTTGAGCATGGTGGAATTTCAGCTCTGGAGATAGAGCGTACTGCAAAGAGAGTTACTGTTGGAATATATACATCAAGACCAGGTATTGTTATTGGGAAGAAAGGTGAAGAAGTTGAGAGGCTTAAAGGAGAACTCCAACATCTTACACAAAAAGAGATTCAGATTAACATAAGAGAGGTAAAGAAACCGGAAATGGACAGTCAGCTTGTTGCCGATAATATTGGGCGTCAGGTTGAAAAAAGGGTTTCTTACAAAAAGGCTACAAAGAAAGCTATTTCTACGGCAATGAGAATGGGAGCTGAAGGAATTAAAGTAATGATCTCAGGACGGCTTAACGGTGCTGAAATCGCCAGAACTGAGACGTATAAAGAAGGGCGTATTCCATTACATACCTTACGTGCTGATATCGATTATTCTACTTCAACGGCACATACAACTTATGGTTGTGTAGGTATAAAAGTATGGATATGTAAAGGTGAAGTTATTGGCCGTAATGAAAAACAGCAAGTTGCGGCTGGTTAAGGTGTGCGTGCTTAGGGAGGATTGAAAAAAGATGCTGTCACCGAAAAAAGTTACCTGGAGAAAGACACAACGAGGGCGTATGCGTGGCATGGCTACTCGCTGTAACAAGATATCCTTTGGTGAATTTGGACTACAGTCGATGCAGCCTGGATGGATTGATAACAGACAAATTGAGGCTGCTCGTATTGCTATGACAAGATTTATTAAAAGAGGCGGAAAAATCTGGATCAGAGTATTTCCGGATAAACCATATACCAAGCATCCGGCGGAGTCTCGAATGGGTAAAGGTAAAGGTGCTCCAGAGGGATGGGTGGCTGTTGTAAAGCCGGGAACAGTAATGTTTGAAATGGCTGGTGTAAAGGCGGATATTGCAAAAGAGGCTTTTCGGCTGGCAGCACAGAAGCTACCGGTACAGGCACGTTTCATAGAAGCAGAAAAGTAGGGTATACAGTCATGAAAGCAAAAGAAGTTCGTGAAATGTCACGGGAAGAAATTGAAAAAAAGGTTGATGAGTTGGAAGAAGAACTTTTCAATCTGAGATTTCAGGCAAAGATGGGGCAGTTGGCAAATCCTTTACAGCTTAGATTGGTAAGAAGAGATATTGCCAGAGCAAAAACGATAATAAATGAAAAGGCCAGGGTTGCACCTTAATGAAAGAAAAATACCCTCAAGGGTAATAAAGTGCAAAAACCTGATATCCAGTGAGGAAAACGCATGGCAGAAAGAAATGAACGTAAAGAACGAATAGGTGTTGTCGTTAGTGACAAAATGAACAAAAGTGTTGTCATAGAGGTTCAGAGAAAGTTTATGCATCCTACATATGGTAAAATTGTAAGATTGGATAAGCGATATGTGGCTCATGATGAAAAAGATGAATGTAAAATTGGTGATAAAGTAAGAATTACCGAAACACGTCCGTTATCAAAAACCAAGAGGTGGCGTGTTAGTGAAGTGCTGGAGAAGGCAAAATAAGTTATCGGTTATTCGTTATTTCTAAAAAGAAGCAAGTGAGGGAGTAATGATACAGGTTGAAACATGGTTAAACGTAGCCGATAATTCCGGCGCTAAAAAGGTGGAATGTATCCGAATTCTTGGCGGAACGCGAAGACGATATGCCCGGGTAGGTGACGTTATTGTTGTTTCGATAAAAGATGCTATGCCTAATGGAGCGGTAAAAAAGGGAACGGTGGCCAAAGCGGTAATAGTACGTACAAAAAAAGAGTACGGACGTAAAGACGGAACATATATCCGATTTAGCGATAATGCTGCTGTTATTATAAATGATAATGGGGAACCAAAAGGAACAAGAATATTTGGGCCGGTTGCACGTGAACTTAGAGAAAAAAGGTTTACACGTATAGTTTCTCTTGCACCGGAAGTTCTCTGAAAAAAAATGGGAGATTAACGATTATGGCATTTCGGCTGCGTAAAGATGATGTTGTTAAGGTAATTACTGGTGAGTATAAGGGAAAAACCGGAAAAATATTAAGAGTTATTCCTGATAAGAACAGGGCTATTGTCGAAGGTAT
>DATGNN010000226.1:0-2241 GCA_035306725.1 Chitinispirillaceae bacterium
AACTCAGTTGCAGCAGGTGGTGCCCATAGTTTGATAATAAAAAATGATGGAACTCTGCACACATGCGGATGGAATGGTTATGGTCAACTTGGTGATACTATATTTAATCTCAATTATCCTGTAAAAATCATGGAAAATGTAAAATCTGTTGCTGCAGGCGCAAGGCACAGCCTCATAATAAAAGATGATGGAACCTTATTTACATGCGGATGGAATCAATTTTGGCAGCTTGGTGATGGAACAGGATATTCCCAAATATTTCCTGTAGAAATCATGAACGGTATAAAAACGGCTTCGGCTGGCACTTATCACAGTTTAATACTGGGGGACGATGGAACTCTTTTCACTTGTGGAATTAATAATAATGGACAACTTGGTGCTATTATAGCAAGCTACGAAATACCAACAGAAATCATGAAAGATGTAAAGTCCATTGCAGCAGGTGCGGGTCACAGTTTGATATTAAAAAATGACGGTACACTGTTGGCATGCGGCTGGAATTATAATGGGCAGCTTGGTGATGGAACAACTGAAGACAAATATATTCCTGTTCAGATTATTCCAAAACCAAACTGAAAAATCAAACCATCAACTTTTTCTTATCTTGCCCGATCCCATCAGGATCGGGGTTGTAGTCGGGGATCGATATCGAATCCGTTATTCTATTCAATTCAACAATCTATATAAATGCCAACTATAGAAAAATCTATCTCGAATAAAATCCTACCCGATCAGGTATCAGATAGCAACCAATAACACTTTCTTTTCTTCAGTTCAGTATCAGCCTGAAAGTTTCAACTTTTCCGGTTGCAATCGAAGCAAAATAAACTCCACCTGACAGCCGACTTCTGTTTATCTTTACTATATTCTTTCCAGAATTCAATGCCGTTTTGTTATAATAAACAGTTCTCCCGATACCGTTTACTATCCTTATTTTGACTATTCCGGCTTTTTTCATATCACATTCAAGCAGTATTGCTGAATTGTTGCTCCAGACAGTTTTATTAGTTAATGTTTTCTTTTTGGTAATATCAGGTGTTCCTGTTGTCATACCGGTTTCAATCGCGCCCAGATCCGGAGCACTTCCATGAAAAGTAATCCCTTCAGAAACAACACCGGCATCAATAAATCTGCTGCCAATTTTCGGTTTAAGGAACCCGTTTCTTAACGGATCATTATCAGGACCTGGAGTCATGCTTTCAAAATCAGAAGCCGAAGCTGTAAATGGCCAGTCGAACGCTTTACCTGTCAAGGCATTCGGGCCCGCGTTTTGACCTACAATCCTGTCCGTATGCCCTCCATCAAAAGATACATTGTTCCTGAATACATGATTTGCTCCATCACGGACATGAAAATTGTAATCACCGTTATCCCAGGCTGTATTATTAGTGAATTCAATTGATGAAGTATTGCCGTTGTCTGTAAAACCATGCTTTCCGTTTTTAAACGCAATACATCTTCTGACAATATGATTTGTCAGCGTAGCCGAACTTCCCAGTTTAAAACCGTTCTTGTCGCCGCTTCCCGAGGTATTTCCATCACTAAGTGTTCCATTATTATGTGCAATACACCTGTCCAGAAATATTACTCCTATTGCACCTGTTTCAGATTTTGTATACATATCCCACCCGTCATCAATATTATGATGCGCAATGCAATTGCGGAATACATTTCCTTCACCACATGTTAATTTCGGGGCAAAACCGTCAGCATTCTCATGTCCGCTGTCACTATTATCGTGAGATTCACAATCGAGTATCAGATTATATGAAGGCCATTGACTTATGTTATTTACGCTGCTGTTATAACGACTTAACTGAAGTCCGGAATCCTTGTTTTTTCTAAAAACAGACTTCTCAATAATATTGTAATTACCAGAAAGTAACATTCCATTATCACCTGCCTGTTCAATAATAATTCCGCGAATATGCCAGTAATCCGCATCAAGAACGACTCCTCTGTTTGAAGAGTTCTCAGGCATTTGCGAAAAGTCAAGCACTGGTTTTTCACCTTTATACGCATACATTTTTATCGGTGCATTTTCGGAACCACTTTTCTGGATTAAAACAGTATTGGAACTTCTGTAAATGCCGCCACGCAAATAGATAACTTTACCTGATGAAACAGTTTCAATCGCCTTTTCAATAGTTTTAAAAGGCGATTCTTCAGTACCTTCATTGGAATCATCACCGTCGGGAGAAACAAAAATGTCACCTTCAGGATACTCCAATGTATCAATTT
>DATGNN010000227.1:0-2302 GCA_035306725.1 Chitinispirillaceae bacterium
TTCAACAAGGATGAAATCTGAGAATATTTGATTCGCTAAGGTTGTTTTCCCTGAACCCGATGTTCCACGAATTAGAA
The DNA here is from genome assembly GCA_035306725.1 of Chitinispirillaceae bacterium. Taxonomy (GTDB): domain Bacteria; phylum Fibrobacterota; class Chitinivibrionia; order Chitinivibrionales; family Chitinispirillaceae; genus JAAYEB01. Next base: position 78 of record DATGNN010000227.1, read on the forward strand.
TTAAGCGCGCCATTTTTTATCCACTAAACTTCTACGTATAATTAATTCCATCACAGCTCGACTCCTATGCATCGAGTATGTGATTTTGGTCTACTTTCAATAAGTGACTTAATATATTTCTTGTTGCCAATAATCACACATTGCTTTGATGTCCTCGTTACTGAAGTGTATATCCAAGAGTTGTCTAAAATTGTCGGTGAGTAATCAACACACACAATAACACGAGGCCATTGCGACCCTTGTGCTTTATGACAGGTTATTGCGTATGCATATTTTACCTGCATGGCATTAAAATATGGATTTTCACGAATCTTCTTCCAGCGTGCTCTCTTATTCGTGATATCTGTATAATCTTCTGCAATTTGCTCAAAAAGTTTTCTGTTTTGCTCGAATGTAAATGAAGCCGTTTCAATGGATAGCGAATCAAGAAAAATTTTACAATCTATTTCTATATCATCATAATCAACTATCCGAAGTCTAACATCTGCAAATCGGAACCCATACATTTCCTCATATCCATATATTGAAACTACTTCAGCCATTTCTCCATTCGCTATGAAATCAATTCCACTGTCTTCTTTACCCCAGTAATAGTTATTTTTTACTATCATGAGTAAATCGCCCCGTTCAATTTCATTCTCTCTGTACAAAATGGAACCTCTTACACCCCGGTTATATAAGTTGGCCCTTTTATTTGAACGGGTAACTATGGTGGTATCATATAATCCGTATTTTTGATAACTGGTGGTTATGCATTCAATTAATTCTTCTCCGGATATTCGTTCAATATCAGTATATTCTTCAGTATTAAACCTAAAATATCCAACAGCATGGTCTGCTTCAATTCGATTTCTGATTTTTGTAGCATTGAAAAGTATACCTGACTGAATACTTTGTCTGACTACTTCAGTTAAAATATATTCACTTACCTGAAACCCATGCCCCAAAAGTATTGCAGCCTCCAGTGCCGGACTAGTGCTGTAACCTACTGGGGGCAGCTGGGCAGTGTCTCCCGATAAAATCAACCTGCAGTTAAATCCTGAATAAACATATTCGAGTAAATCTTCCAACAGATTTCCACTTCCAAACAGAGAATTTTCGGAGTTACTGTTCGCTATCATGGAAGCTTCATCGACAATAAACCAGGAATTTTTATGAAGATTTTTATCTAATACAAAGCGTCCTGTTCCATCGGCTGACGACTGCTGCCGGTAAATTTTTTTGTGAATAGTGTATGCTGGCATGGATGTATATCCAGCCATTACTTTGGCAGCCCTTCCAGTGGGTGCCATTAAAACCGGATTAATTTTGAGGCTTGTTAATGTCCGTGCAAAACCATTTATAAGCGTTGTTTTACCTGTTCCTGCAAATCCTTTCATTAATAATATTATATCCGGCTGGTCTGAAACAACGAAATCACAAAACCCATCAATAACCTTTAGTTGACAAGCGGATGGTGTAATAGATAAATTTTGCGTAATTAACACCTTTACATGATTTTTAATCATAACTACTAAAATAACGATATACAAAGGAAGCTAATATATTTTTTTTTATAATTTTGCACAAAATCGATTATAATCTTATTAAAAAAATAAAGATGAGGACCATTATTCAAATTTCACTTGTAATCGTTGCTATCGGATTGTCTTATTTTATTTATAAAGGCATACAGGATCCGATAGATTTTGAAAAAGCAAAAAATGCCCGCTATGAGGCAACAATTGAAAAGCTTAAAAACATCCGCAGTGCTCAGCTGGCTTACAAAGATGTTTATGGAAAATTTACCGGTAGCTGGGACACTCTGATTGATTTTATTAATAACGATTCTGTTCGAAACGTTAGAAAAATCGGGGAGCTAACCGACAGCATGATTGAACAAAAGATCACTGAAAGGAGAGCGGTGGAAATGGGTTTGATAATTCGTGATACAATTAGAGTGAGCGTGAAAGAGGCACTCTTTTCACGTGATTTCAATGCTGAACAGCTTAGATACATACCTGTCCCAGATACAACTGCCGAATTTATGCTTGGACAAACTATAGTTACCACTGGTTCTGGCATACCTGTACCCGTATTCGAAGCCAAAGCACATAACAATATTATTCTTAAAGGACTCGACAGACAATATGTCATTAACATGAACGAACAACGTCGGTTAAATGATAAATATCCGGGGTTAAAGGTTGGTTCATTAACCGAAACAGTAAACAACGCAGGTAATT
>DATGNN010000228.1:0-3192 GCA_035306725.1 Chitinispirillaceae bacterium
CAGTATATTCAATGTAACTGTAGTTTCACCTTTAATCAGAATCAGACTGTTACCCTCAAGGTTTTCATAATTTACAAACTCCGAAAATGTCAGAAAAAGTGTATCGTTTCCTTCTTCTGTAAGGCGTTCAACAACTATCGCACTCATTAGGAGTGGACCTATTTTTTCTTCAATTTCAAATGTCTGCCTGTTCACTGAACCTATCTCTTCATTTACACGGACACAAACTCCCAGATCCGGTGAAGAACCACGGGCTGTTATCAGACTATCAAATGGTTGTGCAAGTATGATTGTCATTATGGAAGGATCTTCAGAATCTATTGTCATACCACTTGTAACAATTCTTTCCACAGAAGGATCGGGCCAGTAAAAAATCATTGTATCCGGAATACCCTCCTCATCAAGAGGATCTCTAAAGTGAAGTTCAACCCTGTTAACAGTACCGTTACCATAGTCGGTAAAGTAAAAAGCAGATTCAACAGGATTATCGCAGTATACAAAATTGATATCTCCTCTTTTTCCATTCAATATTGTACGGTCATCTGTCCGGGTAATCTCAATACTTGCATCTTTAATTTCCGGAATATTTGGCTGTATCCATATAACAGCTTCACCGTTTACAAGTGCAGCCCGGGTAACAGGTTCTGTACTGGTCTCGGAGCTGTATGCAGCCAGTCCTTGTTTGTCAAAAGATATAGTGAATTCATTATCTCTGGAAGTAATTATTGTATCGGCAGCGATAGCCCTGATTGTAACAGGGACTCTTTCGCTTGAGCACTCATCAATTATTACAGTGGGATCATACCCATTGGTATCTGAGTAAAAAATAACGAAACGATCGGTTATTTTTCCCACTTTCAGATAAGCAGTGTCGGTATCAACATCCTTGTCCTTGTATGTGAGAGTAGCGACAAGCTGAAAAACTTCACCCTCTCCGCCGTTTGTCACCACGATTTCGAAAGATACCACACCTGTATCATCGCTCTCTGCACTTGTAGGTTCGAGTGGAGCACCAATTGATTCTTCAGTGCTTGCAATTGATACGTTTGCCCTTTTTTTAACCTTGTTTCCATACTTATCAAAAACCTGAAGTTTTGATTCGAGGTTTTCTCCTGGATTAATTATACTTGGGAACTCACTATTTCTAGACTGTTCCAGAAATCTTATTTCAGCGGGATCTCCGGGATTTATATCTATTTGTTCTGAAGTACCCATTATTGCTCTACCCTGATCTGCGGTATTCTCACGGAATATGCCATTTACCGAAATTACATCCCATCCCTGAGCAGGTATTCTTGTAAAGACAACAGGAACTGTAACACCATCAAAAGGAATACTAGATATTACAACCGGCGTACTATCCGGGCCTAAAAGATTGAAAGGTGAGTTTAATGAAATTTCTATGTCTTCAGCAGTTCCACGGCTAATTTCTTTCCCATCAACTCTTTGTGGAACAACTCTCATATATACAGTATCACCAACTTGCACTTCTTTGATTTTTTCCGAAGAAGTTTCATCAGCATATAATTCTATATCAAAAATGTATTCAAGTTGTCTGTAAGGTAAAAAACCAACATTTGTTGTTACTGTACTGCCATCAGAATCTTTTCCCTCAAGTATTATTTCCAGAAATGCATATTTTCCATCTTCATCTTGTTCAACTTTGAAAGTAATGGAATTCAAACCCATCACCGGTGTATGTGAAATGTTTACTGATTGTGGTGATGCCGGTCTATCTACATTTAGAGTTCTTCCCTGGTTGACTTCGTTAGCCCATCCTGGATCTTTGGGCAAATCTCCCATCCATTGAACATATTTAATAGTCAGATCCTGTAGTTCTCCATTAATAGGGTAAACATTAAATCTGACCGTCGCTTCATCATCATTGAGAATTACTGGATTAACAGCTTTAATAGCAACCCTCGTTTCAGGAATACCACCGCTTGTAATTGCACCGATATCTGCAATGGTCTCATCTGCATCCCTTATACCAGCACCAGGCCATCCTTGATCAACAATAAATTCCTCTACCAGCGGATCATCCCAGTCTGGTACAAGAAAATCTGGACTACTGGCACTTGTTGACTTGAAAGGCACTTCCAGCCACCGGTTATTTGCACCTGAAGGGAAAGTCCAATTCGCTGGTTGACTTCCGCCAGAAATTAACGATCCGGGTTCTATCGGACCACTTCCGCTTCCTACCTTATTCATGTTATTATTGATTCTTACATCATATTCACCTGGTGCCTGCCCCTGTGCAGCGTAAAGATTATGCTTATATCGTTCAGGCATAATACCTTCAAGCGAGAATTCAGCAATACCGTAATCATTTGTGTATGCATGTGGCTTGCTAAAAATATTGTTGAAAATTAGATGATAAGCCCCAGCTTGCCACTGACAGGCAATATTCATTGTGTTATCACGGAAAGTATTATTGTAGATTGCTACAGGTGAAATCGGATCATCTTTAAAAAGAATTCCGCCACCAATCTGATTATTGCCCTCACTACTACTAAAACCATCTATTGTACTACGGACAGTACCATGATGATAATTGGAATAAATTAAGTTATATCGAATGGTTGATCCCATATCCCATGTGGATTCAAAAAAGATCCCCCAGGAATTAGCGTGAATTCTGTTATTTTCAAATATATGATTTCCGCTTTTTCCGAAGCCGGAGAGTGGTACAATATTATATCTTGCAATATCTGAGGGGTTGGGCTCAGCAAATGCACCCCGCATATTACGATCCTTTACACTTATTCCAAAATATGCATTAGTGATTTCACAGTTTCGGATAATCACATTACTGGCAATAGTTAAGACAATTGCAGCATTGCCATGTAACAGGTCATAATATTCATTTTCCTCTTCATTATACCATACACCTTTATTGCAAAAGGGTTTTGCCCCACCACCATTAACAATAACATTCTCGATAGTAACATCTCTTGCTTTTATGATACGGAGTGCACCATTCTGATCAAAATATTTACCTTTTTCCATTATACTGTCAGAAAATGTCTCACTCTGTGCCTGGTCTACATTCTTCGGAAAAGTTGATTCAGTATCCTGCCATTTTATAGTTGGTTTTGCATTTTTATTACCTCTTATTGTAAGACCGGTTTTTAAGCTATCAATAGTCACCTGCTCTTCATATACTTCATCATCAAGTATCTCAATAACATC
>DATGNN010000229.1:0-12267 GCA_035306725.1 Chitinispirillaceae bacterium
GGTTTTTTTAACTGGTATCATGCCACCGATTAATAAAATTGCCATTGCAACACAAAGATAAGCATCCGCAAGATTGAAGAAAAATGGCCAGTTAAAAAATGAGCCCAGATGAATATGGATAAAATCTATAACATATCCAAAACAGAATGTATCAATGAGATTTCCGGCAGCACCTGCCCAAATAAGGTAAAAAGGAAAAAGTAATCTGAAAGGGCCTTTTCGGGACATAAAAATAAAAATGGTTACAAAAAGAAGTATAATAACCCTGAATCCTGTAAAAACGGTTCTGAAAACTTTTGAACCTGTATTATTAAGAATCCCGAATACCATTCCTCTGTTTTCAGAATAACCAACTTCAAGGAAATTATTTATCAAATAGACAGGCTCTTTTCCTTTGAGGTTAGTTTGAGCGAGCTGTTTTGTATAAATATCCAGAAATAAAATCCCGGAAAGAAGAAGCAGCATTAAAATGTATTTAACCAGGGTGTTAATATTTTTTTTGTATGTATTACATGTACAAGGTTTTTCCTGTATTTGCAATTTCAGAGTTTCATCATTGTCTTTCATATCTGTCTTTCTATTCCTGTTTATTAAAAAATATAATGCTGATTGTTAAAAATACTATTTTGAACTCTTGCTGTGAGTTATTGAAATCGATTGTATAACATTGGTTATGTCGTAAATTGCTGTATAATATTAGTTTGAGCGGTCGCCAAACAAAAAACTGCTGCTTCGATTCCTGAAAAGAGTTGCGAAGTTTTTTATCAATTTAGTAATGATAAACAGCATTAAGTCCGAAATGATCTTTGCACAGGAAGAAATCAAAAGATATTGGATTTATGTCAATACCTGCGCCGCCGGTAAAAATATTTTTATACTCCAGTTCGGCTATGTCTTCAATCAAATCACCCGGACCACGGTTGTAACCACCCCGAATGTGAAACCGTTCAGAAATTGATACCTGGATACCGCATTGGAAAATAAAACGTTTTTTTGTTTTCTTGTCCAAAAGACCATAAATTTCCAGATCCATTGGAATACTAAGTGTTACCTGGTTTTCAAAATTAATATGATAATTGGTTCCAATTGATACTGTACGATGTTGTTTCTGGGACCATCCTTTTGTTTTTGAAGTTTTGTTTTCATAATTTTCTTTCCTGAATTCAATAGCAGAATCTGCTGATACTGTATCTGTAGAATCGATTGTGAAAAGTACCGGATTTTTCTCGGTTCTGATATATCCGAATAGATTACGCAGTGTCAGGCCAAAATCAATATTATTCCAGGCATCCTTTTGAAAAAAACCGATATCTGTAAGAAACCGGTTTTCTGACATAGTACCTTTTTCTGAATATGGTTCAATGTTTTCGGTACCCTTTATCTGTTTGTTTCCGGCAGAATCAACAGTGAGCTGCCAGGTATGCAGTGGTTCAAGCGACCTGTTTTTCCAGGTAAATCTTTCATATCTGAAATTTACTCCAAAGTCAACAGGACCTTTACCGTGTGATTCACTGAAGAGCTGCCCCGAGAGGTTTACTGTTATATCATGTTGATCCATTCTGTTTTTTCCAGACATAGTACGGTAAAACAAACCCAGGGCTCCTTCATTTGTTGAATAACTTATCCCTGCAGGCAGTATATACCGGTTGAAAACTGAATCACGTCCGAACCCGACTGATATGGAACCATGAGGTTCTGATTTTGATCTTCCGTTTGAAAAAACAAGTGCCGGATTAACAAGCCCACCCGAAATATCAGAAAGTACTGCAATACCGGCATTTCCAAGACCGGCTGATGCCGCGCTGGTATAGCTGTTCTGGGTTGTGAATAACAGATCCGCTTTTTGGGATAAGGCATTGAAGGTTAACACACATAATAAAATCAGTATTCGTAATATCATAAATTCCTGATTGTGATAATTTTATAAATTTTGAATCCTGTTTTGTAGACAAAAATATATTCTTCTTGCAATAATATGTAACTTGTTATATATTTGAGATCATATCTCAAATATTGGTACGTAATAAAATATGAAATTTCAGTAAAAATAATGCATTGTTTGGGTCTGGTTGGGGATAATCTGGAAAAAAAGAAATGGAGAAAGCAATTAAAATATTCAGGTCTCATATAAATAAGAATAAAGATAATTCCTGTAGTTTTAGAGATTTACTGAATATGAAATGAAAAATTATTTACCAGACGAGACATAAATTCCTTATTGAATCGAAATAATAACATGGTTACATTGGATTTACAGTCACTTATTATCCGGTTCAGGGAATATCTTCAGAACAAAGGGTTATCATACACACCGCAGCGCAGGGTAATATTTGAGTATCTCAGTAAAGAAAGATCCCATTTTAATACAGAAGAGCTGATTGCATCTTTAAGGGAAAAGAGATTTAAGGTCAGCAGGGCAACAGTTTACAGGACCCTGGGACATCTGGAAGATGCAGGTTTTCTTCGCCAGGTAGCACTGAATTCCTCACAGATTCATTATGAATTTATTGCCAACACAAAACATCATGAACATGTTGTATGCGAATCGTGTGGTTCGATTATTGAATTTTCTGATCCTCAGCTTGAGGAGAGAATAGAAGCTGTTGCAGCCAAACACAATGTATCAATAACCCGTCATAATGTACAGATTTTTGGAATTTGCCGGAGGTGCCGTGAACAGGTTAAAACATAAGCGAATTCTCTCTGAATGCATCGCTTTTCTTGATTCCAATGGAATTGAGGTTAATGGGGATATAGAGAAACTTATAGGTTATTTTTTTGAAACTGAAAAACATATGTCTATTGAAGACATGAAAAGATATGCAAAGGAAAATGGAAGCCGGATTTCTGAATCTGTTATAAAGAATGCTTTCAATCTGCTTGTGGAATATGGTTTTGCTTCAGAAAAGACTTTCAGTGACAACGTACAAAGATATGAGCACTTGCACCCTGGTGAACACCATGACCATTTTTATTGTATCAGATGTGGACGAATTATTGAGTTCTGTTCACCGATTATTGAACAGGCCCAGGCTCAGGAGGCTCTTAACAGAGGCTTCTACATTTTTTCTCATAAGATGCAGATATATGGGTTATGTGACAGGTGTATAAAAAAGCCAAAAACATTTTCAATCTCTTTAAGCATGATTGAGAGTGGTGGAAAGTTTCGCGTTGTAGCAATCGATTCTGCAGAGAATTCAATGTTTTCAGGAAGAATAATGGATATGGGTATTATAGCAGGGGCTACGGGCGAAGTGATTGCAAATCATGGAGGACGTCTTGTGCTTTTGGTTAATGGTATCAGGGTAGCACTTGGTAAAGGTATGGCAAACAGAATAAGAGTTGTTTTAATCTGAGTTACTGATTTTGTGGCAGTTGTTTTGAATATAGAAAAATTATCTGATCTTGAAATCGGAATATTGTGAAATGATAAAAAATATGGATAGCAGTATGAAAAAGTCGGAAGTCATAGATCTCAGCAGATGTATTGAGGGAGATCTGGTCAAAATTGTAAGGATCAGGGGAAATAGCCTGTTCAGAAAACGTCTGGTTGAGATGAGGTTTTTGCGTGGCAGGCTATTAAAAATTATAAAATATGCTCCGCTCAAAGATCCTGTTGAGGTTGAGATTGGTGGATCGCATGTAAGTTTAAGGGTTTGTGAAGCAGCCGGTATTGATGTAGAACCTGTTTATTGATTGGAGTGATAAATGAGGCCTCTCTCTTTTTCCCATACATTGAGACAGAATCTCAAAAAAAACGTTTCTTGTGAAAAAAGTACCCGTCCCTTTACTGTTGCATTAGCTGGTAATCCAAATTGCGGGAAGACATCGTTGTTTAATGCAATTACCGGGGCACATCAGCATGTAGGAAACTGGGGCGGGGTTACAGTAGAAATGAAAGAGGGCAGTGTTACCTGCAACAAAGATGAGATCCGGGTCGTGGATCTTCCTGGAACATATTCCCTGACAGCGTTTTCTTTAGAGGAAAGTGTTGCAAGGGATTTTATTATTCACGAAAAACCGGATGTTGTTGTAAATGTAATTGATGCAACTAATCTTGAGCGTAATCTATACCTTACAGTTCAGCTTCTTGAACTTGGTGTTCGTCCTCTGCTGGCTTTTAACATGTGGGATGAAGTCCGTAATAAGCAAATAAAGATAAATACTAAACTTCTTTCGGAACTTCTTGACGTGCCAATTGTTACAACAATTGGAAAAAACTGTACAAATATAAAAAACCTTCTTGACACTGCTGTCTTAATGGCAAAGGAGGGACGTGGCAAATATAACAGGCAGATAAGTGAATTCCCTGCCGAGGCAGCACAGGTAATTGACAAATTGATATCGGTTCCGGTTATGAACAGTTTCGGTGTACCTGCGCAGTGGCTTGCAATCAAGCTACTTGAAAATGATTCAGAAGTTTGTTCTGCAATAAAGGAGGCTGAAGGAGGAACTGAAGTTCTGAAAATTGCTGACAGGGGCAGGGCAAAGATAGAACTGATTCTTGGTGAAGATGCTCAGAGTATTATTGCCGAAGCAAGATACGGATTTATAGCTGGGGCTTTAAGGGAGACTGTAAGAAAGCCGGTGCGTAACAGGGTCGAGATATCTGATCAGATAGACAGTTTTATTACTCATCCGATTTGGGCGTTTCCTGTTTTTTTTCTTTTTATGTGGCTGCTTTTTCAGGCTACCTTTGTTATTGGTGCCTATCCTCAGGGATTACTTGAGAACGGTGTGGAATTTCTACGTGAATCCGTTTTTCATTTAATGCCTGATACGGTTTTACGAAGTTTGATAATTGATGGAATAATTGGAGGAGTAGGAGGAATAATTGTTTTTCTTCCAAATATTCTTATTCTCTTTTTTGGCATTGCAATAATGGAAGATTCGGGATATATGGCGCGGGCTGCCTTTATAACCGACAAGGTAATGCACAAGGTGGGGTTACATGGCAAGAGTTTTATACCCATGTTGATGGGAATGGGGTGTAACATTCCGGCTATTATGGCTGCAAGGACTCTGGAATCAGAAACAGACAGAAGAAAAACAATACTTCTGGCACCTCTGATCAGTTGCTCTGCCAGATTACCGGTTTATGTGTTATTTGCAGGTGCATTATTTCCGAAACATGCGGGAAACATCGTTTTTCTGTTTCAATTTGTTTTTGGCACGCTTTCATTTTTCATTATGGCATATATTTTCAAAAAAACATTGTTCAAGGGGGATGAGCAACCGTTTGTAATGGAACTTCCGCCTTATCGTCTGCCGACTTTCAGGTCTGTTTTGATCCATATGTGGCAGAGGGCAGAGCATTTTCTTAAAAAAATGGGTGGAGTGGTTCTGGTTTTCTCCATTATTTTATGGGTTTTAAGTAACTATCCTGTTAACAGTGAAATTGAAGAAAGTTATAATGTTAAAATTGATTCTGTTAAAATTTCAACAGAACTTTCTTCAGAACAAAAAGAGTCCAAAATAGGAGTATTGGAATCCGAAATGAGACTTGAGCAGTTGAAGTATACCGGAATCGGACGCATTGGTATGACATTAGAGCCATTTTTCAGGCCGCTTGGATTTAAATGGCGTGAGTCTGTATCCCTTCTGACAGGTTTTGTAGCCAAAGAGGTTATTGTAAGTTCCATGGGAGTCCTTTATCTTGCAGATAATTCTGAACTTGACAGGGATCAGAGGCTTAAAACTGCGATTACAGATCATTTTACTCCGCTTAAAGGGTTCGCTTTTATGCTTTTTGTTCTCCTGTATACACCATGTGTAGTTGCACTCATAACGGTAATCCGCGAATTAAAAAGTGTAAAATGGTCGATTTTTTCTGTCGTATACCAGATAGCTCTTGCATGGATAGTGACATTTGCTGTATACCAGGGTGGAAAACTGATCGGATTGCAGTAGTATTGATCTGACAGTTGGTAATTTTTTTGCATGCAGTTTATTATGGTTTTATTTCAAACTGTACCTGACCATAATGGAATCAGGTTAGCTGGTACAACAAGTTTATTTCTCGTGACGAATGAATAAAGCTGGCTTTTAGTTTCTTTTAACAATATTTAGTGTCTTTCCGGGATCGCTGAACCCCTTCGATTTCGAGGGAGTATTCTCAGTGTTATCTTCAGTTTTCATGAACATTTGCAAATAACTGGGTTCATTGTTTTAATGAAGAGGTTTTTATGGCAGAAAAAATCAGTATTATTGCCCGCAAACTTGGAATTGATGAAGATGCTATTTTGCCGCATGGACATTATATCGCAAAAGTTCCTGTAAAAGAGTATGAAAAACGGATTGATGGGCCGGATGGTAAACTGATACTGGTCACTGCGATGTCGCCTACACCACAGGGAGAGGGTAAGACAACTACAACCATAGGGTTGGGTGATGGGTTAAGCAGGCTGGGAAAAAAAACAGCTGTTTGTCTAAGGGAGCCGTCTATAGGGCCTTTTTTCGGTATCAAGGGTGGGGGAACTGGATGCGGGAAATCTCAACTGTTTCCATCTGAAGCTATAAACCTTCATTTTACAGGTGATATGTATGCTGTGGAAAAAAGTAATAACCTCCTTGCCGCAATGTTAGATAACCATCTTCAACATGGAAATGAACTTGAAATTGATCCCAGAAGAATCCATTTAAAGAGAGTTATTGATTTGAATGAGCGGGCTTTGAGAGAAATAGTTATTGGTCTGGGGGGAACAAAAAATGGCATACCACGAAAAGATGGATTTTCAATAACTCCTGCTTCGGAAATAATGGCTATTTTGTGTTTGTCAGAAAGTTTTTCCGATCTGGGCAGACGACTTGAAAATATGGTTGTTGGTTTTACTTATGATGGCAATCCGGTAAGGCCTCCTGATGTAAAAGCGGTTGGTGCGATGCAGGTACTGATGCGTGATTGTGTGAATCCCAATCTGGTTCAGACCCTTGAAGGTACACCTGCGTTTGTACACGGAGGACCCTTTGCAAACATTGCCCAGGGAACAAATTCACTGATTGCAACCAGAATGGCTTTGAAAATGGCGGATTATGTTATTACTGAAGCAGGATTTGGTACTGATCTGGGTGCAGAGAAATTTTTTCACTTGAAATGCCGCAATGCACAGCTTAAGCCTTCTTCTGTAGTTATAGTAACTACACTCAAAACACTCAGGTATCATGGTGGGTTTACAGATGATGGCGGACTCGGAAACCTGGCAAAACATATCGAAAACATTCGTCATTTTGGAATCGAACCAGTCGTGGCCCTTAACATGTTTGCTGATGACAATCAGGATGAAATTGATCAGATAACAGAGTTCTGCAAAAAAATCGGAGTAAATGCTGTTGTGTCTAACCATTTTGAACACGGGGGTAACGGAGCAGCTCTTCTGGCAGAAGCAGTTCTTGAAAATATAGCTCTCAACCGCAGCTGTAATTTCAAATATCTTTATGAGACGGATTCACCTGTTGAAAGAAAAATTGAAATTGTTGCACAAAAAATGTACGGAGCTCAAGGTGTTGATTTTGACAGAAATGCTCTTTGCGATCTGAAACTGTTAAAGCAGAATAACCTCGACAAATTACCTGTATGTATTGCTAAAACACCACTGTCGCTTTCTGATGATTCCTCACTTAAAGGACGGCCTCAAAATTTCAGAATCACTGTAAATGAGTTGAGGATATCATCAGGAGCCGGGTTCATTGTTGCAATCTGCGGATCAATCATTACAATGCCCGGACTTCCTAAAACTCCTGCTGCCGCAAGAATTTCTGTTTTATCTGACGGGTCTGTTGGTGGAGACATGTGGATTAGTTGATTCCTGGTTTAATTGTATATCGAATGAGCTGCACAGCCGCACTACCGCAGAAAGAGTTTTTATGCCTGTGAAGGTCATAAGGTAATTGTGAATTGTGAATTGTAAAAAAAACTACAATCGTTGTCGTGTAATCGTTGTCGTAATCGTAATTCTATAATTTTATCTTATTGAGCTGTTCTTAAAAATTCGAAAAATTAAACTCGAAATCGACAAACAGAACTAAAGAATAAATTGAAGGTATAATATTAATCAGTATTCTTTCCATTTTTGTATCGATATCAAACACAGAAAAAGAAAGGATACAGATTCGATTTCGACCCCGAGCTCCGAGTTTCGAGCCCGAGGGGAATTTTAAACTCGATTTTTTCCTCAGTTTTGTCCCCAAAAGCTATAATTCTAAAAAACAGAATTTTTATTGAAAATGAATACAGGGTATTGCGCATATCACGAAAAAATAATACAATATGTTGAGTTATTTTTAATTTAAAAGATTAAATAATCTGTATATTGATATTTTAAACGATTAAGATCAATATTTTTTTCAAACAGTTTTATTAGAAAACATGTGCTTGACTACAAACCCAATATATTGTATCTTGAATGAGTTACGGTATCAATGTATGGTATAATATAGCGAATAAGAATTTTCAGTAAAACCTAAAAGAGGGATTATTTCAATGATATTACGGAAGCTTTCAATCTATGGCTTCAAATCATTTGCTGATAAAACAGAATTACGGTTTGGTAGTGGAATGACCGCTGTTATCGGACCTAATGGCTGCGGAAAAAGTAATGTTGTGGATGCAATTCGTTGGGTGTTTGGAGAACAGAAGGCATCGATGTTGCGTAGCAGCAGTATGCAGGATGTCATTTTTTCCGGTACTCAGAACCGTCATCCACTCAATTTTGCAGAAGTAACGCTTACCATTGAAAACAATAAAGGGATTTTGCCGGTTGAGTACAATGAAGTCTCGATAACAAGAAGAGTTTTTCGAAACGGTGACAGTGAATACCGGATGAATAAAGTTCCATGTCGGCTTCGTGATATTCATAATCTTTTTCTGGATACTGGTGTTGGAAGCAGTGCATATACAACTATAGAGAACACCATGATAAATTCGATTCTCAGTGACAAGGCTGAGGAACGTCGTATTCTTTTCGAAGAGGCTTCAGGAATTGGTAAATACAAGACCCGAAGAAAAGAGAGCTTACGTCAGCTTGAAAAAACGAGGCAGGATCTTTTAAGGATTAACGACAAGGTTCAGGAAGCAGATCGTCAGGTACGCATGCTCGCTCGTCATGTTGAGAAAGCAAAAAGGTATAAATCGTATTATGAAGATCTCAAGTCGCTTGAGGTGGGTTTTGAAAACCGCAGGTATGTGATACTGGCTGAAGCGATGAAAAAGAGAAAAGAAACTCTCAATGAACTTGAAAGCAAAAGAGAGACTTTGCGTGCCCAGATTCTTACTGCTGAATCCCGTATTGAAAAAATGCAGCTTTCAGCTCTGGAAAAAGAAAACGAGCTCGAAATCGCATCAAGAAATGTAAGTGAATCGAATGAGAAAATAATTCGGCTGGATCGTGATATTTCTGTTAGTACAGAGCGTTTTAACAATCTGAATCAGAATTTAAACCGTTTTGATCAGGATGTTCAGAGTATAGAGTCTCAAATTGAAGAAAATCTGAAACTGAAAACACAGATTGAGAAGAGTATAATAGAGCGTGAAACCCAGCTTCAAAGGAGTCTGGAACGAGTAAATGGCGCTACAGATGAGCTTGAAAGATTTGACCAGAAAATGCAGCTTCAACGGGATAAAGCTGATCAGTTTGGTCGGGATCAGATTGAATTGATCAACAATCTGGGAGAATCCCGAAATGTGCTCAGTACTTTGAAAACGGAACTGAACAACACTATTGATCGCAGAGAACGTGGCAATCGCGAGTTACAGAATCTTGAGATCCGTTATGAGGAATACCAGGATGCTATTGATAAGTGTAAAGAACAGTTACTTGTTGTGGATGAAGAGAACCGGAATCTGATGCAGTCACGAGAGGTCCTTCTTTCACGTATTGAAAAAGAAGACCAGAGATATCAGAAGCTTATAGAGCAGGAAAAACATCTTGAAGCCCGGATAAGCAGCAGTAAATCACAATTGAAATTTCTGGCCGGACTGGAATCAGCCTATGAGGGGTATGAAGCAGGTGTGAGGGAACTTCTTAAGCGTAAGTTGCCAGGTGCACGCGGTATTATTGCAGATCTGATTTCTGTTTCTGATGACAGTATGGTTGGAATCGTTGAAAAGATCCTTGGGACAACTATTCAGACAGTTGTTTTTGATACAGAACTGCAGCTAAGGGAAACTGTGAAACTGTTAAAGGAACAACAGGTTGGTGAAGCAAGTATGGTTTCGCTGGAGAGAATAGCTGCTTTGCCGCAAACAGAAAAAAACAGTACAGAGCAGGATGGAGTAAACCTCCGTTCGATTGTTAGTGTAGCGGAAGGCTGTGATGTTTTGGCTGACAGGTTATTTGGGGATATATTCATTACAGATGATTCAGATCAGGCTCTTCAAAAATCACTGATGTCCATTACCGGGAAATTATATGCAAGCAGGGACGGAGTTATTTGCCGCAATAACGGAACGGTTATCGCCGGGAAGTCAAAAAAAGAGAAAGCCGGGATTCTTCAGAGAAAACAGCAGATTGAAAAATTGACGACAGATATTGTCAAATTTGAACAGCAGTATGCGTCTGTTATTAGTGAAAAGGATAGCTGTATAATCGACAGGGATGAAGCTAAAGTTGCTCTTATCGAAGTTGACGAAAAGCTGAATCTGGGCCAGCGCCAACAGCAGGAACAGCAAACCAATATCCGGCATTATGAAAATGAGATGCAAAATATTCTTACCAGAATTCAGGCGCTTAACCCTGAGCTGGCTGATATTGATACCAGAATAGGTGAGCTGGAAGAAAAAATTTCGTATCATGAAGCTGAGGTGGAAACATTTGAGAGTCGCCGTGACAGTCTTGAGGAGCAGGTTGAAGCTTCGCGTCAGGAAGTCCGTAACATGGAAGAGCAGAGACGGCTCCTTGTTGAACATCACAAAAATATTGAACTTGAAGTTCAGGGGTTAAAAAACAGAATTTCACAGGGTAAACAGGATATTGAGCGCTTAACAAAAGATGTCAAGGCTCTTTCAGACCGCAAGGAGTCTAAAGCACAGGATAAGCAGAAAGCGATCTCCGAGATAGCAGATATTGAGGTCCGTTTGGGATCGCTTGGTGAAGAACTGGAAAAACAGCGTGACGAGCGTACTAAACTGGAAGAAATCAGGGATAATATCCGTGAGCAGTACAATGGACAATTGATCGAAATCGACGAAGTGAGAAAAGGGGCAAAGTCCGGAAATTCTGAACTTGAAGAAATATCAAACTATGTACACGATCATGAAATCAAGATTACACGTGAGGAACAGGAGCAGCGTCGGATCAGAGAGAAGATCTGGGAGGCTTATGAAATTGATCTTGAATCGCCTCCTGAACAGTTGCCGATACTGGATGAGGAAGACAGTGATGTAGTGCAGAATATTTCAATGCTGAAAGAGCGTATAAAACGTGTCGGTCAGGTAAACATGGCTGCTCTGGAAGATTATGAGACTGAAAGTCAGAGGCTAAAAGAGCTTACGGAACAGCGGGATGATTTACAGACTGCTGTTGATGACCTCGAAAAGGCAATTAAAAAACTGGATAAAGAAGCCAGAGCACAGTTTATTTCTACTTTTGAACAGGTACAGAAAAATTTTACCGAAATGTTTACTACTCTGTTTGAGGGTGGTGAAGCGCACATTTCCCTTGAGGAAAATATTGATCCGCTTGAAGCTCCGATACATATAAATGTGCGTCCTGCCGGTAAAAAAATGAGAGGCGTGCAACTGCTTTCCGGTGGTGAACGGGCTTTGACTGCAATTTCTCTTTTGTTCGCGCTGTATCTTGTTAAACCATCAGCTTATTGTATTCTTGATGAGCTTGATGCGCCGCTTGATGATGCCAATATAGGGAGATTTGTCAAAGTACTGAAAAAATTTGCCGAAAAAACACAGTTCATCGTTATTACACATAACAAAAGAACCATGGAAGCGGCTGATCTGCTTTATGGTGTTACACAACAGGAAAAAGGTGTATCCACTATTGTGTCTGTTAAGTTTGATGAAGCAGAACTTCAGGCTGCCTGAAAAAATTATTCCATTAAAAAACGTATGACTTTTGTTAAACAGGAAAACATGATATAACATGTTTATTGGCAGAATTCTGGTTTAGTATCCTCATTCAGGAATTCTACTATTTGCAAAAAAATGTTGCATACGCAATATGTCAAATGATGAATCAGATCCGGTTAAAAGATGTTACTGTCTGGTAATAGCTTGTCTGGAAAATCAAAGCAGGGGAGTCTTCTGTTATGGCGATA
>DATGNN010000230.1:0-6256 GCA_035306725.1 Chitinispirillaceae bacterium
TTTTGTTATTTCAATTTCTGATAACGGTTCAGTTTTTACTCCCATTCAACTTAAAACGCCATTTTGCAATTTATTGGCAAATACTAATAAAAACAACGATCTGTATGCTTCACTGAGAATACTAAAATTCAATGGTGGTGATCTGATAATAAAAAACCGTCATGACAATAATGGAAGATGTTTCATAATAAAGCTCAGAGTAATACATGACAGCGAAACTTGCAGTCATTAACCCAACTGTTATTAATAAACGTTTTCAGATTGTTAAGCGACCACGAGTATGATCATATTGATAATCTGAATATTTTTCCTAACCAGCACAATAACAAGTTGCAGCCATTCTCTTACTCAACACAACCAATAAATCAGGCTGGATTGTTTTTCCTCCACAGTTTCATCTGCTCCATATAACGTTTTCTGAATGCACATAATTCTTTATCGTAACGGCCATCCTTAAAATCCGGAAAAGACCATTCAAAAGTCTGATATTTTCCGGCTTTGTATCTACCTGCCAGATCTGCATATATCCCTTTGTCCAGATATATTTTCTGTCCTGCCTCTTTTGCAGATGCAAGTAATACCTTGTTATGATCAAGATATCCAGCATCAAGATTGACCACCCTTTTTCCTTTTTTGAAGGATAATTTCAGTTCCAGTTCATTACATCGAAGTTTCATTGTTACCAGTAATATAGGGTCATACAGTTTTTCAAAAGCAATCAACCTGCGGTATATTGGCTGCCCCATCTCTTTATGATAATAATCTGTAACATCAAAAAGATGGTCATCACCCTGAATATCGATTTTTCCCCAGATCTCTTCAGTCTGCTTACAGGCAACAAACAGGTCGGCTTTGTCTTTAAACAGAACAGCTATAAAATATTTAACCGGAAACGGTGATCGTGGTTCAGCCATAATTCAAGACTCCATATGCTTTACTTACAACATCTTTGCTTATCCCCAGATTCAGGGAAATAAAATCTATCTGCGAACTGGTATCAAGTACTGTACGCTGTATCCCACTGTTGCTGCGAACAGTGAGTCTTTGTCCCTGAAGATACTGGTGGGTTCCTGCACTACAGCGCGTGAGAACAGGATAGGTCATCATTTCCCATGTAAACGAATTGATCCATGCCCGGTAAAATGTAACACTGTCAACAGGATCAATTTTATAGGTTAATCTGTATGTTCTGTTGTTATTCACAACAGTATTAAGCCGGATTTTTCGACAGTTTTCTTCTGGTTGAAGTTCTATTTTGTTGTATCCGGTATCTATAACAACAGTTTTTTCTTCAGGAACGAGGGTAGGAATAAAAAGCAGATACCCTGGGTCAAGGAGGAACAAACCTTCCGACCGGATAATCACAAGTCCACAGTGTGTATCCACACCATAGTGACGGTCTGCAAGTACAGGATGAGCCTCTATTCCAAGGGAATCAAAAACAGCTATAACAGCAGCAGCAAGAGAAAAACAGGTTCCCCCTGTTCCCCATTTAAGCCAGTCTCCAATAACTTCATCGGGATAACGAATGGCTGAATCTGCATTTACAATTATTTGAGATTTGATAATTTTCGTGAGGTTTTCGTAAGGAATTCTGGAAAACGCCTGTGCAACCCTGTTTACTGTCAATTCCTTGTTCTGGTAATTATCGGTAATTCCCGATTTTTCCAGAAACTCTTTTAGTATTTTTCTGTCATTTATCTTCAAAAATGGTGCATCATGAAAAGTATTCATATAGTTCCTGACATTACTGATTACGCTTCCCCGGATCAAAAAACAGCCGTTTTAACCTTGTGATGTGGCCAGGCAGTCATAAACCCTTTATGCCAATGTACGCTATAATGACCAGCGTAAAGGAATCGTTACTTTTATGTACAATATAATTACAAAACGGCATTAAAATTGCATCCCTTTATTAAAAACATTTTTCGATTAAATTCAGATAAAGGAGCTGCCAATGATTTCTTTGAAAATGAAACGAAAGATAGTCATGGGAATTTTCCCCGCTCTCTTTGAATTGCCAATAGCCGTTATTCCAGCTTACGCTTTTCATATCTTCGCTTTTTTCTCAATTTTTATTTCAACTATTCTCCAGGTTTGTGGCAAAAAACATGAAAGCCTTTTTGTTGGACAATGGACGCCCATATTTCTTCTGCTGGGAATTTATCGACGATTTCTGAAACTAGCCGGGTTTTAATCGAAAATTTTGTTCCTTTCTGAAATGCAGAAATAAAACCTGAGGAGTTAAAAGTATTGTTTGATTTAAATTCATATTTAATTACTGAGATAAAGAGATTTCAACTGTTGTGCCCTGATTTTAATTATTTTTATTAATGAAAGAAGTTTATACCTGTATTCAAAATATTTATTTTCCTGAAATCATTTTTCATGAGTTTTAACACAGGGTCACATTATCCAGGTTGAAACAGGAGTATCAATATGCCGATGTACGAATTTTTCTGCAAGGATTGCAATACTATTTTTACTTTTTTTTCGAAAACTGTCACAACCCAAAAAACCCCGTTATGTCCCAAATGCCAAAAAAACACCTTAAGCAGAATGATCTCGCGTTTCGCAATAACGGGAAAACACTCACAAAAAGAGGATGGAGATTCAGATCTTCCAGATATTCCTGTTGATGAAGCAAAAATGGAAAAGGCTATCGAGTCTCTGGCTTCTGAAGCAGAGAATATTAATGAAGACGATCCCCGCCAGGCTGCAAATCTTCTGAGACGGCTTACAGATATGACCGGACTAAAAATGGGTGATAAAATGGAAGAAGCAATAAGCCGAATGGAAGACGGTGCCGATCCGGAAACAATTGAGCAGGAAATGGGTGATATCCCAGAAGAGGAGCTGTTCAAGTTTGAAACCGGTTCCAAACAAACTGGTTCAAGATATAAAGTTGCTCCCATACGGGATGAAACTCTTTACGAAATGTGATTACTATTTTGACATTTTAAGTTGACAATTAAATCCTGGTAAGAGTGCATGCGCACCTGGATACCATAAGTATAATTTACACTATTGGTTTTTCGGGTGCCAGCCGACATGCACCTTTTTAATCCAAAACCAGATTTAGATTCCTGGAACCAGTTCCACTTTGATCCAACCGTCCCGACGTGCATCAAATTCCTTTAATGCATCAATTGCAGATGACATCGGCTTGACCCTGGTCAAAATCTTCAGTGGATCAACAGCTCCACTCTCAACAAGATCAATAAGCATCGGAAGATACTTACGGTGATTGCAATTTCCCATATTGATTGTAAGATTCTTGTTCATTGCTTTTCCAATTGGAAAATATTGCAAGGTTTGCGGGTATACACCAACAATTGCCAATGTCCCGGCCTTGTCTAAAGCATCTACCTCCCATATAAGGGCCTGTGATGGTGCATTACCAGGGATCCAGTTTTCACCTTGTGGATTTGGTTTTGGAACGATCTGACTCATTTCATACCTGAACTCTTTTTCCAGCATATCCGATTTGGCTTTAGCCGGTCCGCTGTCTGGCTTTTGTGCATCAACACCAACTGCATCAATTATCCTGTCAACTCCGATTCCACCTGTCAATTGCATTATAATCTCAACCGGATCTTCCTCATTGAAATTTACAATTTCTGCACCCTGTTCCTGTGCCATTGACAAACGTTCGGGAATCTGATCTACTGCTATAATTCTTCCAGCACCATGAATTTTGGCACCAAGAATTGCGAACTGTCCTACCGGACCACACCCAAAAACCGCTACCGTATCTCCGGGTTTTATTTCGGCAATATCAGCACCGAAATAACCGGTCGGGAAAATATCCGATAGCATCAACGCCTGATCATCTGTAATGTTTTCAGGAAGTTTTACAGGACCAACATTTGCAAAAGGTATTCTGGCCTTTTCTGCCTGCAACCCGTTGAATGATCCTGTTTCAACCGGACCACCAAAAAAAGCCGTACCTGCCCGTTTCCCGTTTGGATTCGCATTATCACACTGTGCATAATATCCGGCCCTGCAGTATGCACAATAGCCACAGGCAATAGTTGAAGGTACAACAACCCTGTCTCCTGGTTTCAGATTACGAACAGAAGATCCGGTTTGTTCAATTATCCCGACAGCTTCATGACCAAGAACAGTCCCTTCTTTCATATTTCCCATTGTACCCCTTATCATATGAAGATCTGTTCCACAAACAGCATTCGCCGTTATCCGGATAATTGCATCAGTTGGTTCCTTTATTACAGGTTCTTCAATATCATCAAGACGTATATCACCAACACCATGAAAAACAACTGCTTTCATAAAAAGCCTCCATCCTGGATTTTCAAACAAATCACACATATATATAACAAGGTCAAATCTTGTACCAGATCACTTTTTTGCCATAAATTCAATACCTGACAGATCACAAAAATTCCAAATTCCAAATTCCAAATTCCAAATTCCAAATTCCAAATTCCAAACTCCAAACTCCAAACTCCAAACTCCAAACTCCAAACTCCAAACTTCATCAGGAACAGTTTTCGCTAATTAAAAGTTTGTAAACCTTTTGTTAATTGAAGGGAGAGCAAAATGGAGAATCCTGAAATTATTGACAAACTATCATCATTGATGAAACTGGATATTGATGCAGTGAAAGCTTATGAAAAAGCACTGGATAAAATCAGTGAAAAAGATGTCCATGATGAAATCGGTAAATACCGTGATGATCATGTGCGACATATTGATACAATATCAGGAATAATCAGGGAACTGGGTGGAACTCCACCTGAACGTACAACTGATATAAGAGGCTTATTTCTTACAGGAACTTCCATGCTTATGGGTATAACTGGTACTGAAGGAGCACTCAAGGCACTTGAAACCGGAGAAAAATTGACCAATAAATCTTATGAGGATGCAACTGATCAGCCATTTCCCAAAGAGATACTTAACACTCTGGAGCTTCATTT
The DNA here is from genome assembly GCA_035306725.1 of Chitinispirillaceae bacterium. GTDB lineage: Bacteria > Fibrobacterota > Chitinivibrionia > Chitinivibrionales > Chitinispirillaceae > JAAYEB01. The sequence goes on from DATGNN010000230.1 coordinate 4,944, forward strand.
CCGTGATGAACAACGTCATCTCCGTTTTATAACTCATGCTCTGGACATAAAAGTATGGGAAAGAAGGGCTGCTTGATATGGTGAAGAGGAGATAACTCCTCCTCTTCAAATTTTGTTCATATCTTGATGAAAACGAAATTGTTATGTGCTGTGGGAACATCACTGGGTGAAGCAGGTTTAATGGTGTGAAGCTCTCATATCTGCAGGATCAATTATCAGACTAACAAATTTTTAACACTCTATCCCTGGATGATCGGTATCGTTGGCGAAAGATACAATAGAAGCTCTCAATCGAAATAAAAAGTCATTGACCATATTGAAAACCACTAGAAAACGGGATAACTAATACCTAAGTAGTAACGATTTCTTTGCGCGAGTCTTTTTCGCGTACATTGGTATTAAGAATCAGATACAGAACGCTTAATATGCAGTTATAGGATAACGATTACGACAACGACAACGATTGTAGTTTTTTTTCTTCATTCACCATTACCTTATGACCTTCACAGCCATAAAACCTTCTGCACAATGTCGCTATGCAGCTCATCGTAGTTTAATCATCTCATTTAGGTAACAGGTTTTTTTCAGTCTGATCAAGATACTTATTTTTCAGAAACCTGCATTACCAAAAATTGATCTGGCCTTTCAACAAAACTGTTTTCAGGGTAATCTCTGGTGGGCATTTGCTAATATTTATAGTATCATTTAAGCTACATAAGAGCATTGCGGTTTAAATCAGCTATTTAGAACAACAGATGAATATTTCTCTTTTTGACCTTTTTTACCTTCTTTGCGGCCTGGCTATTTTTCTTTATGGAATGCAGCAGGGTGAAAAGATCCTGAAACGATTAGGTGGTTCGGATCTGCGAAGGATACTAAAGGTAATCACCCGTCACAGGTTAAGTGCCTGGTTTGCCGGACTTGTTACCACACTTATAACCCAGTCTTCATCTGCAACAACTGTAGTACTGGTCAGTCTGGCAAGTGCCCGTTTGATGAGTTTTGGGCAGTCTTTGGGAATGATACTTGGTTCAGATCTTGGAACAACAGTAACGGTGCAGCTTTTTGCATTCAAATTTGATCAAATTGCACCTCTTCTGATTGCTGCAGGTTTTTTTATTTCCATGCGCAGGAGTTCCGAAAAGGTTAGTGGATATGGGAAACTGATTCTGGCACTCGGTTTTATTTTCTTTGGAATGAGCATAATGGCAGAGGCTGTGATGCCGCTTCGGAGCTATCCTGCATTTGAATCCATAATGCAGGCATCACTTAACAACCAATGGTATGGTCTTTTAGCAGGAACAGTTATTACT
>DATGNN010000231.1:0-6453 GCA_035306725.1 Chitinispirillaceae bacterium
TGGTGGGGGATCGAAATAGAAGTCGAGGGTATCTTTATGGGCATAAGGAAATTTATAATCTGTAATATCACACTCAGCATACAATTCTTCATCAATACTGAATCGGTTATTAGAATACAAAATACGACTCCCTATTTTATAACCCTGACGTATCCTGCTTTCTCCACTGCGTTCTTTGCGGTAATAATACGAATAGGTTTTTTTGTAATCACCATAAAGTTCAAGGTGAACCTTTTTTTCTTCTTCGTAAAACAAACCTGCATGATGAAGAATTCTTACATTATCACTTTCGTTATGGTTCCAGGTTTTTTCTCCACCACTAAGATAATGATTATTATACATTCTGGCATCCCTGTTTACTCCCAAAGCGTAATCAAGAAAGAAATTACGTGGAAACTTAATCAGAAAATAATGATCTGTTTTCGAAACAATACTGTTTTTATCATTTACATTTGCTTTTATTTGCATATTTTCAATTATTGTCTGACTATCTGCAACAACTTGTGTATTCAATGCAGTCCCCAATTTTTTTGTAAACAGCCAGTCTTCATCTTCCCATGAGATCTCAATACCACCACTGTAGTCAAAAAAATAGATCTCTGATGTGCTTAGCTGAAAATTGAGGGAATTGGCAACTGTCTTTACATCATTAAGAGAGAATCTGTCTGAAGGGTATGAAGTTGATTTGAGATTAAAACGGTAAAACGCTGCTGGAACAAAACCCAATCGCTCTTTCATTTTTAAACCGGTTGCAGCAGACATCGAATGATTTATGTTCCAGGGTGTTGGCTTATAAATTGTATTTCCCTCACTCTCTCCCAAATACAACTCTTTACCATTGGAGAGAGAGTCACCAGCATAGATAAATATTGAATCACCGCTCTGAAGCTGTTCTGCAGCAAGCACAGACCCCATTATGATTCCAAGTCCGTTATTGTTTATACTTCTTCCAATTGCTTTGATATTTAAATAAACAGGAAAAAAATTCAGTTTTTGTGATGGATCACCGATTTCACAACCTGCATATAATCCCGGATCAGAGTTAAACCCGGAAAATCCTGACCGAAAAACTGCTTTTGAAACGTTTTCATTCCAGATATTAGCGCTGACTCCGGCTCTGACTGCAAGTGGAATCCGGAAAACTTCAGCTCTTAATACCGGGCCTGCATCCAGCTTTGATTGAAATACTCCTCCGGATTGTCTTTTATTGTAAACAGCAACCGGCATCCAGTCCAGTCCCAGCCACAGATTATTGGATTCGAAGTGATTAAAGAGTAAACTCCCCGATAGATCAAGATATTGATTTCTTGTATTTACATTATAATTTGAAAGCACGTAATCTGCATTTTGCTCCATTTTGTATCTTGAATCACTTTTTTGCCATCTTACTCTACTCTCATTTTTGAGCATTTCCAATATAGTAATACGGTTTGAAATAGATAAATAACTGGAGTCGTTTTGTGATTCATTATCAGCCTGCCCGGGAACCATAAATACAGAAGGCCACAGATTACTCTGCGAATTCGCTGTAAAAGCAAAATGAAAAAAAATTATCAAAAGGAAAATAACGCTTCGCTTCATAATCGTTTAAATAATTCAAGCCACTCATCAGCACCAAGATCCTCCGGTCGCGATAATGGATCCAGGCCTAAATCGATTAAAATTTTACCTATTCTGTCTTTCTCTTCACGTTTATCACCAAGAACATTGGCAATCTGTTTTCTCCGTTTTGAAAATCCTTTACTTACAAAAGCAAAGTAATCATTCCATTTTTGAACATCAAGCTTTGAATCAAGATTTTTTTCAATAAAAATCTGAAAAACCGATGAATCTACCGATGGTTTCGGAAAGAATGCACCTGGAGGAACATGAAACAACAAACGAGGTTTTCCAAAAAAACCGCAAAAAATTGTTAAAAAGCTGTTAGTCTTTTTATGTGCAGAGGAAACGATTCTCTGCGCAACTTCCCGTTGAACCATAAAAGTACACGATATTATATTATTTCCATATAATAAAGTTTTTTTAATTATCATGGCACCAACGGAATAAGGAAGATTACCAACTGCGTGCAAAGGAAATCCGACACGGGAAAAATCAAATGAAAGAACGTCTTCCTGATGTATGCAAAAAGAACCATTCCCCAGTTTTTTCTTCAAAACATCTACTGCTTCAGGATCTATTTCAACAAGATGAAAATCTGGAAACCGTTCTTTTAAAAAAATGCTAAGTGCTCCCTGCCCCGGGCCTATTTCCAGAATACTCTCATTACCATGGGCAGGAACGGAATAAGCAATTCTTTTGGCATAGGCTTGAGCGGTCAGAAAATGCTGTCCCAGATGCTTCTTTGGTTTCATCAATACAAAATACCTGTGTACGTGTTATTTGTTCTAATACTGTCCATAGTATTAATTTTAATAATACCTGAATAGTTATGATTCCCTTGTGCGAGTCTTTTTTGCAGACATTGGCATAAAGGGTTTATCTCTGCCTGGTTGTACCACCAGACAGGTATGACCATTATACCAATAAAACCTTTTATGCACCAGGTGTCCCATTTGCAGACTCATCGTCAATGATCGTCTCTATTTAGGAAATATATAATCCGGCCTAATAACAGCAGCCCAAGGAGATTGAATATTGAAAAAATCTATATTATCCATAATACCCATTATTTGCATCAGCACTTTCTTCGTAATCAGCTGTGATCATAAAAAAAATTCTTCAGTGCAAAATAACCAGGTCCAGACAACTAAAAATATCAGATCCGTACCATTCCAGCCGCCTCAAGATTCATCAATTACCATAGAGCAGATGAAAGCCTGGCTTGCATGTAATCCGGTTCTTGACTCTCTTACAATCATGTATTCCGATTCTTTCGAGACCAAAGATCCTAAACTCAGAATGCGATACCAGAAAGATTTTACTATAGCACAAGATAAAATTTGTGTACTTTCAGGCCTCAGCGGAGGTTTTATTGAATACAAATGGATTCTGACAAATATGGGTAACCCAAAAAACAAACCGGTTCTGGACTCTGTTAAAGTAGAAAACTAATTTAATACCCTGTTAACAGTGATAGAAGTATGTGTCTGTTTGTAAAAATCACAAGTGTATTGCAATCAGGTTCTTCTTTTCATTGATGATATTTAATCGCTGTTCACAGATCTATTCTGGACAGCAGTTCATCAAAAAACAAGTCCACCCCAAAAGGAAAATGCAAAATGTCCACTGTGCAGAACATCAATTTCGCCTTTTGCATCTATAAAAAATCTCCCGAACGGATTGAAATTCCACAACAGTGCCGGTCTTAAAAACCATTCCGTTCCCTTACCCAGAAACTGTTTTTTTGTACTATCACTAAATTTATCTACATTCTCCAATTGATGCTGGAAAATGTCGGTTATTTTACCTCCTCTGACATTCTGATTTCTTCCTATATGGGTAAAACCAATTCCGATTTCATTAATCCTGTTAAGTTGAATCATTGCAGAAGCAACTATCGCCTGAGAGTTTGGACCAAGTGGCGACCCCAGACATTTATCGAAATGTAAAAAATTATGGCTTCTTCCATAAAAATGGGTATAAACCCATGGCTCAACACGTGAATACTCTGCACCGAGCATCAAATCACGGTTCCAGATAGTACCAAAATATTGCATTCCTGCTGTCAGGGCCCATTTATTCCCCAGATCATCACTGAATATTTTCCATGGGGAAAGAATATCATCAAGAAAAAACTCCATATACCATCTGAAATTTGCAGGCCATCTGAGGTTCATATCAAAAGAGATTGCAGCATTATCCTTATCACCTGCATAATGTTCAACAAACTTGAAGGGAACAAAAGGTATCAGATAAGTCCATTCCCATCCACGCTGCTGTCGTAGATATATTGGTGAGATCTGGTTTGAATCATTTAATGGTTCAGTGGTAGTGCTTCCATAAATGATCACCTCATTAATTGCCAGATCCAGTCGTGATTGTAATAGTTTCGAGCTTAAACGGTGAATATAAAGGTATTTACGTTTGTCTTTCTGCGATTTCAGTAATCCTGCAGTATGGCTGTACTTAACAAGATCAAGATCTGCAGATGCCCTGAAATAGGTAATTGGCGGAGTATTTCCCGACATGGTTAAAGGAAAATGGACTGCTGGCCCCATTTTAATATAGTCAATAGCAGTTTCCAGAGTCACCCATCCACCATCATAACGTATTCCCCCACGAGGTAGATCTGAAGAACGAACATGGCTTTCAAGTGTTCCTCTCCCATAGAGGTTGTAAGGCACTCCCTCATACGGTTCATATGAACTGGGATTAAAAAGAGTATCCGAGCGGTACTCTGTCCAGACATCAATAGAAGAATAAAAAGAGAATTTGTTTATATTGCCGGTTAAAGTTGGCCTGAAAATTCCCTTTATTCCAATAAATGTGCTGTCTGAAAATCCTGGCTTCAAATCACCCAAAAGCCCCAGATGAATTCTGAAATGAATATCTTTTTCAGAGTTAGACCATTTAATAAGGCCCAGACCCGGATTATAATATTTCATGGCTCTAACAAGCCGATTTTTTTCTCCATTGGACAAATTTCTTGAACTGGCATTTAAAAGAAAATCATAAACTACCCCGTAATCAACCGGTTGATCATAGAAAATCTGAGGTATTTCCAGATCATGACATGACGCCAATCTCCAGATCAACTGATCAAGATGACCGTTTAAACGCAAAGCCGGAGAGTATCTCCCATATATGGGAAATGAAAAGAAGAAAATCACAATCAAAAATCTTTTCATAATATGTTTGTTTTCCTGTTTCCCTGTAAGTTTATCCCATTCATCTACTATTTCCAAGGGGTGAGATTAGGAATAGAGAACTGAAATCAGCTTTTGTATTTACTCAGTACCCCAGTCATTTCTTTTATGTTCTTTTTTATATGTGGTATTTCCAGGTAAGGTTTTGGAATATCAAATTGTTCGAAATCCTGTGCAGATTTGCAAGCTTTATCCGGTAATCCAAGCTTATCGTAGCTGCATGTTATTATAGTATAACCAGCTACCAGATCCGACCAATTTAAGGGATCTCTTTTTTTACTCAAATCAATAAGCTTTTCAGCAAATCGGATAGCTTGTTTATACTGACCTGTCCACATGGAAATCAAAGCACGTATCCTGAGGAACATTGTATTGTCAGGGAAGATTTTTAATACAGAATGTGCAAGTGAATCCGCACTTTTAAACTGTTTTTGCTCAATAAGTATCCAGCAAAGAGAGTTCATGGCAGCATAATTGTATGGAAAATCAGCATTTAGTGCTATATTGATATTTTTGATTCCCTCTTTTGTCCGTCGCGAAACAAAAGGTACCCACCTGAAACTGGTACTCAGATAATAATCAAAAACACCGACTCCAAGGTATGCTGCATAAAAATCAGGATCAGCCTTACACACGTCTCTAAGTACAGATACCGACTGAACTGCGTTTTTAACTGCATCAATCCATTTTCCTACTTTCGCCTGCATTATACTGATTCCGCCGCTTACATTAGCAGCATAAAATACACACATCAGCGAATCGTGCCCGGAAAGGGTTTCTAACCTTTTATCAAATTCAGTTTTGACATTTTCGGCATAAAGCTGAAAAGCATCATTTTCAATGATATAGGATTCGTAATCCAGAATTTTTGTCTGTTCAACAGCGAATTCCAGATAAAGGGCATCGTTATCCAGTGGATATTTTTGGCGATGTAGTTCTAATAAGTTTTTGGCTCCTGCGTAATCCTGTTTTACAAGAAGCACCAGAGCCGAATCAATCATTGAAGAATTCCCGGAAGCACTAAATACTGGCAAAACACCAAAAACAAGAACAGCACTTACTAAAACAGATTTAAATATGTATTTTTTTAACCCCATGTTTTCCTTTAGAAATGAAATACCATTTTTCAGTTCATATCAAAATACAGCATTGCACATCAAATAAGCAGTAACAAAAAATGTAATTTTTTTCTCAATTTTCCAAAATTGTCTTCAGATCATAATGGTTGTATTTTATATCGCAGATTAAACAAAAAAAAGAGAGTTATCAGGTGAATCGGGCAGTTTCCAATATTTATCCATCAAAAAAACAGATTTCACGTACTTTTGGATTAAAAGCAGACACTTACGAACAAAATGCTTTGATACAAAAAGAGTTGATCAGTTTAATAGCTAAAAGAATGAAAATCCAGTGTGGCAAATTCTGGGCAGATCTTGGCTGCGGTACCGGATTATTAGAAGATACCCTTGATAATTCTATAAAACGCCAGATCGCTGCAATTGATATCTCTCTGAAATCTCTGCTGGTTGTAAAAAATAAAAAATTATCCGGAGTTTCACCAGTATGCTCAGATATCGAAAAGCTGCCTGTAAAAAACAGTTCATTGTATGGAATTGTTATCTCTTCAGTTCTTCAATGGTTTCCC
>DATGNN010000232.1:0-2418 GCA_035306725.1 Chitinispirillaceae bacterium
CCCTGTATCTTTCCCAAATATCCTCACTATCTAATAAAGGCAAAACAGCTTTTGCGGCATCAATTCCATATGTTGACAACTGGTGAACCGCTGGTGTATAATCCAAATGTAGCACGTCCGGATCGTCATTAATTTTGTTAATTAACTCCAAAATATTTTCCTTACTTTTATTTTCTTTCAACTTAATCGAACTTAAAATTTGAAATTGAATTAAATGAATAAAAAGAAATTGAATTTTATTTATTCAACCTATTTTGTTGGTGCTCCTGATGTTCCAGGATTTTTATAAAACTCGTTGAATTTTTCTAGTGCTGCATCAAAAGTTTCTCCCCGATATTCCCTGAATTTGCTGTATTCGTTCTTAATTTTTGCTATTCCTTTATCTGAGTAAATTTCAAACCCCCACAATGCAGTACCATAATAGGTGCCAGTATCTGTTGCTTTTGCTGAGGTGACAAAAAAGAATTTACCAGGTGCTGAATCTCCAGGTCCATCCCATAGACTTGCATGTTGTATATCAGCTTTACTTTTTTTATGACCGTCCTGGCTCACTCCGACATTTGGCGCATAGTCTCTGTAATAAGGAGAAACGGTGGCATCACTTTTTTTAGTTCTGGGGGAAGCTGCAGCTGCTAAATGATCAACAAAAAAACCTGGGGCTATATTTTTCTCATTGTTTCTTGTTGTCATCATTTTATTTCTGTCTGCTTCTGCCCCAGTCCATGTATAATCCTTTTCTTTGGCACCTGTCGTATCTGTCGTTCTTACTATTTGTACTAAACGAATATTTTTAGAATTGGGAGCTGATGCATTTGGTGTGAATTTTACAGTTCCTGTTTCATTAGCTACCGCACCTTTTGCAGTTGCATCATTCTTAGTAAAATCAAGCTCCATTTTACCTCTTACCAATTCTTTGCTGTCTTTTATATTTCGCTGGATTACATTTGTTTTTGCCTGTACCGAATTCCTCCGGGCATTTCTAATCCCTAAAGTAGGAGACTTATATTTTGCAATGGACTCCCCAAGTACCGCCTTCTTTCCGAAATTATCAGCTTCAATTTCTAATCCCCTGTCATCATTCAAATTTAGTCCTTTCCCCAATACACTTGTAGACTTCACTGCCCCTCTTCTCTGTTGCATCACATGGGTAAACTCATGCCCAATAAGATTTCGTCCGGTTTCTGAGTCTGGATTGAATTGTCCCGGAGCAAAATGTACGTTCTCGCCCTGCGTAAATGCTAAAGCGTTTAAGTGCAATGCTTTTTGTGATTCTTTATAAATACTGACTTTTGAAAAATCAGTATTGAAAGCACTTTCCATTCTCAACTGTAAATCTCCAAGTAGCTTTTTATTATGTTTTTTCTCAGGTAAAATAGCAGTTTTATCTAGATCGAATCCAATAAATGAATTACTGGGTGATTGATAATTATTTATAAAAGAAATACTTTCTTCTTTTCCCTTCACCTTATTTTTATTTTGTGCTTTTTTATTCGCCCCGGTTTCCTTTTTTACTTTATTCAATTGATTTTTCATAGCACACTATTAATCTGATTTATAATACTCTTTGCAGTATCACCATAAGAATTTGCCTGTACCGGATTCTTTGTAAAGCTTCTTTTTATGTGATTCGTAAATAGATCTATTATTATTTGAAAATAGTTTGCCATTTTTTGCCAATACTTTTTCCACAGATTTACCTCACTCCAATGTAGTTCTGCAATGAAGCCTATTTTTGTTTTACTTGTTGAAAAAACATATCACTCATTTTTTAATTCCTCTGTAAATTGAATTTGCAATATGATTCCCGACAGCACGTGCATGCATATTTTTTGAAACTTTAAATGTTCCACCATCAATTTGGCTCATGTTTTCCCAGGTTGAAAATCCAGCCGGCATACCTTTTTCAATAACTAATCTTGTAAGTTCGCTTATAAGTGCCTCCCTAATTTTATGTCGATCGGCTGGGGAAAATCCGTGAAGGATTAATTTGTCAATATTTATTTCAATTGATTGATTCATTACCAGGTTCCCGATTCACTTGTGCTCATTGGTTTTTCAAGTTTTGCGTATTCGGTTTTTGCAGCTCTTCGAACATGTTCCATTTGTACAGGCTCATTACAATCTGCTGCAATAAAAGCTGCATTCATTGCAATGTTTCTAATATTTCCTCCGGTTATATTCAGTTTTGATAGTTTAAACATATCCAGATTATCAGTAGGTGTTTTTTCCGGGAAGACCTTTTTCCAAATTTCTTTTCGTTGTTCGGCATCGGGAAAGGGAAACTGTACGATAAATCTGATTCGGCGTAAAAATGCCTTGTCAAGCGAAGTTTTCAGATTTGTTGTTAATATAGCTAATCCCAAAAAAGCTTCCATTCTTTGCAACAGGTAACTAATTTCTATATTTGCAAATCTGTCA
>DATGNN010000233.1:0-2801 GCA_035306725.1 Chitinispirillaceae bacterium
GGGTGATAAAAGTGGACCTGTTATAGGGGACCCAGAACAACCAGGAGGAACTGTTGATGTCGATCTGTCAAGTCGGAAGAGTAAAAATGATGAATCGAAGAAAGGTCCACAATTTAAAAATGCACAGAATAATTCGGCATCAAATGATATGGGTTGGCTTTTTATGCCTGCAGGTTACACCGCTCCTAGTGGATTGAGCTTTGGGGAATTAGGGTTCATCGAAAACAGTGGACCAGATGTTTTGTTAGGTGAGCCAACAGTAAGAACGATGTCTTCTTATGAACGTGCTGTCATGCTTTATTATAGCCCCTCATCTCAGATACCTTATGTGTCGGGTGGTACCAGTAGAACAGGTATGGATTGTTCAGGGTTGTTTTGTGCTGTTAATCTTGGTGAGGGGAATCGAAATGGCTTATATGTACAGAACGAGAACTTCCCCCCAGGAAATTGGTATCAAACGACATGGGATGATAGGCAAACGGGAGATGCTTTTGTATGGCGCAATCCCAAATTTGGCGCTCCTCATGCAGCTTTTTATGCGGGCGGAGCACGAATATTTCATTCAAGTTCAAGCCGAGGCGTAGGGTTTACATCAGATTTATACAGGTGGTGGATACCTAATCGTGGAATACCAGAAGTTTGGAGAGAACAATGAAAATTCTACCGTTGCTATTTCTGTTCTGTTGCACTCCCTTTATTGCGGAAACACAAGAGGTTGTTTTTAATGCACCACTGGGCGATATGGAAGGTGGAATACCTTTTACTGGAAGTGGAGCAGAAATATCTATTGCTGGATTTAGTGTTACTGATGAAGGCTACTATTACTTGTCTGGGAAACCGGCAACGCTCAAAAAATTCAAGGTTGATGGGGATCTTATCTACGAAAAGAATGTTGATATTTCGGTTCCCGCAGGTATTACAGTTATAAATGATAAGATATATGCACTTGATTTAAAGACAAATTGCCTCCTTGTTTTTCAAAGAGAAAATGGCCATGCTTTGGAGTCAATTAAGCTTCCTGCCAATAAAATTAATTCCCACTGGTTTAGCTGTAGTACACTAGTTGTTGAGATGGTTTCGCAGAAGAATTTTAGTGTGGAGAACCCTTTTCATTATGTGGTTTTTCAACTTAACGGTGAACGTAAGCGTGAAGCAGAGAATATTTATGGCCTTGATGTAAAATGTTTCTCCCAGAAGATCGTTGATGAGGGGGCATGGTTTATTGGAAAATATGATAAGCAGTTTTGTTTTCAAGCATATGACTATGAGAACAGTTTGTATAAATTTTTGTTATTAGATAAGGCATGTAAAACATCCGCAAGGGCAAGTGTTTCATCAAGTGTTGTCGGGCAACTGTTTTACGGTGCTCCACAAGAACATTGGCGATTCTACGGCGGTTCACTTTACATATTACGTAGAAAAGATGCAAATGCTGAAATATTGAAAATTTCATTAAAAGAATTGTTGGGCAAAGCCGCAAATGCGAAAAACCAAATTGAATGAAAGGGAACAGATGAATATCATAGAGCGATTAGCGGCTGTAATATGTTTTTAGAGATTTTATTCTTCAGACGGATACCGATGTTATATTTAATATAGATCCGGTTGAACTTTTGGAAATAGATATTCAGAGAAATATGGAAATAGCTGACCGTGCAAAATTACAGTTTTCTGATTATGCCTATGCTCCTTCTGTGCAAATTTATACCAATGATTCAGATACACTCAGGATTGGCTGTGATGCGGTTGTTTCTGGAATTTTGATTGCTCCGCATGCAACAGTAACCATTTTTTCAAGAGCGCAATGTGATGGTGCCGTGTACGCAAAAGAGATTATTATTGAGCCTGACGCAGAGCTGTTCAGTGGATTGGTTGATCCTGAGGGTGATTATGATGGCGACGGTTTAAGTAATTACACGGAAATTTTTGCTACGCATACAGATCCTCGTGATCCAAACAGTTTCGTTTCCATGGCAATCCCGTCTCCTTCAAAAATTAACAATACAACACAAACGACAGTTACATACGATCCGTCTGTATTCTATGGAGCTAATTATTCGCATGGTAAAATATCAGTTACATTCGGAGCGAATTCTCTGATAAACAGTACTGTCGCGCCACCTTTGTACATAAGCAATACCCCTACAGGAACTCATGATACAACAGCAGAAAATGATCCTCCCAATATTCCCGGGTATGAAACAGTAGGAAACTACCTGCGGTTACCAGAAAATACCATGGATTCAAGTGGAACCGTAAGGGTCGGTTTTCTGTTACCATTAAATGAGATCATGGGGCCGGAATTTTATATGTGTTCATATAAAGGCGATGATGGGGAATGGGCTGTTGCTGAAGTGGAAGCGGAAGTTTCGGATACAGGATCAATTGAAGAAAATGTTTTCAAGGTTTATGTCGATCTTAACCGTTTTTCATCGCTTGTACTAATGCGGAAAAGAGTATCCGTTACTGCGTATCTGGATAACGGGATGATTCTTTCAAATAACAGTAATGAAGCAAAAATCAGTACAAGTATTCTGGTATTTCTTTGTCCACTTTTATCAGACGCTTTTTTCCGGATTTACTATACCGAAGAAGGTGAAACTACAGAAAAAACCGTTGAGATGGATCTGGAACCTCTTCCTGTACTTCCCGACACGTATCATTATACCAATCGTGGCAAAGAATTCAGTTTCCAGGAAAACATAACAGTAACAAGGCTTCAAATGAAACTGGATACAATACTGGATTATACATACGATGTAAATTATTCTGTTCAGAAAGGGGAGTGTCTTAAATTAGGC
>DATGNN010000234.1:0-25712 GCA_035306725.1 Chitinispirillaceae bacterium
CAACTTATTTAAAACTGCTAGAAAGTTTATATCATTTTTATCATATAAGCAGCTCACCAGAATGGCCCTGGTTTGAAAATATTGTTTCATATGCAAATGGGAAGCTGTCGGAAGCACTGATCTGTGGAGGTGACTGGAGTGGTTCGGAGAGTATGAGAGATGCCGGACTTAAATCCTTAAAATGGCTATTGAATATTCAAACCACACCGCAAGGTTATTTCAGGGCTGTTGGCTGCAATGGTTTCTATCGGAAGGGACAGGAAATGGCCCTGTTTGATCAACAACCTATAGAAGCATACACAATGGTCAGTGCCTGCTACAAAGCATACCAGGTAACATCCGAGAAGTTTTGGAGAGATTCTGCCAAAACATGTTTTGAATGGTTTTTGGGTAGAAATGACCTTGGCTTGCCACTTTATAATTCCAAATCAGGTGGATGCAAAGACGCGCTGCATTCAGACCGTGTTAATTGTAACGAAGGTGCTGAATCAACATTATCATTTCTTTTGGCCCTTACTGAGATGTATTTACATTCGGATGATTAAACTAAGTGAAGACAATTAACAGATGAAGTGTTTTGGAGCAGACCAGAATCTCGACTGAGCATAGTGCTGATTTTTCGGATATAGAACGATAATTACCCGGTTTGCTTTGATCTTTGCATAAACTAACCTGTCATGTGTGGTAAATTCATGTCTGGATCTTTAAATCTGAGTCCCGGTTATATATCAATTATCCTGATAGGTTATAAAAATTTCAGGTTTTCTATAATACCTTGAATAATATTTGGTGAAACGGGTTTTATCAAACACAGGTCAATATTTGCAGCTTTTACTTTATCAAATATTTCGGAGAGGTCTACAGCGGTCCACAGGATAACTTTGACACCTGGCATTTTTTGTTTTGCGTAGATAGAGATGACTATTCCAGCCTCTTCAATTGTTTCGCTGAATTTCAGATCAGTAATAATGACCTGATACAGGTTTTTATCAATACAGTGCTTTGCTTCATCAAAGGAGGATGATGTATGTACCATCATTCCGGATTTTCCGAACAGTTTTCTGAGAGCAAACAGCACTGTAGGATCGTCATCTATTACCAGTACTTTTTTAATTAATTCACTTTTTTTTCTCAAAGAGCCTCCTGAAACGATTAAATCGCGCTCCATAGAAACTTGTTTAATTTTAAATGCAGCAAATACTATTCCTGTTTTTTAATTTTATATTTTTATCAGTCTTATATTAAATAAACCTGTTTCCTAAATATTTACATTTTATTATTACTTGTATATTATTATATGTTTATCATCAACATATAATCTGCAATTTTACTTGTTGATATCATGTTTGGGTTTTAATTTTTAAACATACTTGATTTAAATCAGTTTGTGAAACGACAATTTTGGTATTTATTGCAATCTGTTCAATTATTAATGTATTGGAATGAATTAATTATCAGATTGAGAATAAAATTCATTTTGTTTAATTGCAATAGAACCTCGCTGGTGGCATATACCTTGCAATTACTGGATTAAAAAGAGTCAGATCCGTTACTATTCACAAAGAGATTTTTCAATTAACGTCTGCTCACTCTTTGTATGGAATCTTAATGGATAGTGTGATAGATATAACCAGAAAAATAATGGAGGTAGTATGACCCTTAAAGTGAAAATCTATTGGGGGGTTATTATTTTGGGTTCCATTTTGATGATAACCGGCTGTTCTTCTTCAAAAGTAGCAAAGATTAAAATGTCAGAAGATTCATCTTTGAATAAAACTGAAGAATTTATCCCTGGAGATGCAATCAGGATATTTTTACCACTGGACACAGCTTCATTTCTTAATGGTACCTATCCAATAGATAACAACGGTAATATTATCATACCGGCACATGGTCAGATAAGGGTAACCGATTATACTTCGGATGCGCTCTGCCAGCATCTTCAAACCACTTACCAGGAATATCTACGTTACCCCGAAATGCAGATCGAACCTCTGATAAGAGTAAGTCTTCAGGGTGGTTTTGTAAACCCTGGTTTTTACTATGTGCGACCAGACCAGTCGTTATGGAATGTGATTGCTCTGGCAGGAGGAACGACGTCAGAAAGAGGGCTGAAAAAAATGCGATGGGAACGCAGTAGTTCAGTTATGAATCGGAATTTAATCCCGGCATTGGAATCGGGTAAATCGTTACGCAGTCTTGGATTTCGATCGGGCGACCAGATCTGGACACCTGTATCACCCAGAAGTATCAGTGAAATTATTATACGGGATGTACTCCCTGTAGCAACATTTACACTTTCGTTGTATCTGGGTATAAAAACTCTAAATGATGACTGACTGATATAAACTTAAAACGCAGGAGTTAGCAGTGAGCTTCAGAACTCAATCATCCAGAAACTTCGAGGCTGGTATGAAACGTCAATTTGATTATTATCTTCACCTTATAAGGCGAAGACTTTGGTTTATATTTCCGGTAAGTATTCTTGTACTGTTCGCCTATGTTTTTGTTATCAATAAGCTTGGTCTGACAAGACCAAAAATGGAAGCTGCTGCAATTTTACAATTTGATAATCCTGACGATCTGAGTGCAGTTGATGAACGTGTAGGACTTCAACCGGATACAAAAGCAATACTTGTAAAAAGCCGTACTTTCATAGAGAGCATTGTTAAAAAGATGGGTTTACAGCTTCATGTTTCAGAGCATGTCCGTAATGAACTTTTTGACTCTGTTAAAGTAGGAATGGATGCTCATGTTGGAGAATATGAGATCAGAATCAGAGGTGATTTATTTACGATTTACTTTACTGACAATTATGAACAGATAGAAGACAGGGTAATAAAAAAGGATAAAGTGTCCAATCTCTCAAAAACGTTACTTCCAGGGATTAATATATGGTGGACAGAGCAGTATCAGGAAAAACCATTTGATGTAAAATTCAAAGTACGGAGAGTTCGTGATGCAGTTGATGACATAGTTAACAATCTGGCAGTCAAAACCTCTGGAAAAGACATGACAATAATGGCAATCTCGTTGTCGGGTAAAGACTATAAACTTATTACAGATATTATCAACAATATCGCAGATGACTTTGTGCAGGAAAATGCGCTAACTAAACGAAGCAGAAAAGATGAAGTAATAAAGATCCTTCAAAAACAGCTTGAGACAGCTCGAAGCGAGATGATTGCATCAGAAGCTGCTTTCAGGAGATATCGGGAACAGAATCCTACAGTTGGAATTCAGGATGCATTTTCTCCGCCTGTCCAGATTATGGATCTTCGGGAAACTGAAGCAGAGCTACGTTCATCAGTTATTCAGGCACAGGGTCTGATAGAACGCTACAATACTGCAAAGGATACAGCACGGACAGGGATTATCGGAGAGATGATATCTTTTCTGAATACATACGGTACAGGAACATCTGAAGGTCTTCGGGCCCAATTGATGTCACTCGAACAGGAAAGGCTTATGCTTGATCAGCAATACTCCCCTTTTCATCCACTTGTCAGCGAAAACAAGGCAAAAATAAATCGATTAGGCTCCAAAGCAACAAATGCACTTCGGGATCTCATGAAACATATTGAACGAAAGTTGCATGAGAATACAGCCCGAATCGAAAAAATCAACTCAGAACTTGCATCACTCCCAAGAAAAGAGCTTCACTATTCAAAACTTCAGCGGCAATATGAGGTAAATTCTGAGATATTTTCGGCTATTCTGGCCAGATATAATGAAGCAAAAATAGCTAAAGCTGTAGAAATCGGCGATGTTTACGTAGTAGATCACGCAGTTGAACCCGAAAAAAAAACAGAGCCAAAGGTACTAATTGCACTGGCAGGATTTGGATTTCTGCTATGTTTCGCTTTTGGATTCGGTCCTGTTGCTGTTGCCGACTTTTTTGATCGTACTGCACATACTGAAAAGGATCTTCAGAGAATGACCGATCTTCTTGTACTTGAATCGATTCCTGTAAAGCAGTCATGGAAAAAACATATCAAGAACGACGATTTTGGTATTGAAGACAAGCTTGTTGCAGCAGACTACTCACACAACTATGTTGATGAAACATATCGTTCATTAAGAACCAAAATATTATTAAATATGCATGAAGAAAAGCAGAAACGGATTCTTGTTACCAGTATGAATGTCGGAGAGGGTAAATCTTTTACATCTGCTAATCTTGCCATAACCATGGCACAACAGAAAATTCCCACAGTTTTAATAGATGGTGATCTGAGAAGAGGTATTCAACATCTGTATTTTGGTCTGGAAAAAAAACCCGGATTATCAAACATTCTTACCGGGCATGTTTCTATTGAGGCTTCGAATATACAACCGATACTGCAGAAAACCCATATTCCATACCTTGCTTTAATCAGTTCAGGTGAGATTATTCGTAATTCTGCAGAACTTCTCAATTCAATCAGATTCAGAGATTTTCTCAATTTTCTTTCAAAAAATTTCCAGATGATTATCATGGATACACCCCCGGCCGGTGTAGTATCCGATGCAATTGGAATTCTTGACTCTTTCAGCAGGTATGTATTTGTAATCAGGGCAGCTCATACCAATATTTCAGAACTGAATAAAAAGATAAGGCAGATCCCCGGACTGAGAAAAAAAGTCCTTGGACTGGTTTTCAATGGTGCTCCATACAAGAGAACCGAATATTATCAGTATACTAATTATAAATATTAAACAGCAGGGATATTTTATGTGCGGTATTACCGGCATTTATCATCAGGATCCCAATTTTCCGTTAGATACAGGGATCCTCAAAAAGATGACAAATATTCTGTTCCACCGGGGACCGGATGAAGTCGGGTATTATACAGGCGAAGGTGCAGCACTTGGAATACGAAGACTCAGCATTATTGATATTCATGGTGGGAATCAACCTATACACAATGAAAATTCCACTTTGTATGTTATTTTAAATGGTGAAATTTTTAACTATATCGAACTTATGAAGTTTCTCAAATCAAGGGGACACTGTTTTTATACAAAAAGCGATACAGAAGTAATAGTTCATCTTTACGAGGAGTACGGAGATAATTTTGTTAATTATATTAACGGACAGTTTTCAATTGCAATTTGGAACAGCATATCAAGAGAGTTACTTATTGCACGAGACAGATTAGGTATACGACCTCTATATTATTCAAAGCTTCCAGATGGTCTTTTTTTATTTGGATCTGAGATGAAAGCCCTGTTTTGCCATCCATCTGTTTATCCTGAAATTGATTATAAAGGACTTGAACAACTTTATACCATCTGGGTTACGGTTCCACCAAGAACAGTTTTTAAAAACATTACAGAACTATTACCTGGTAGTATACTCAAAGTTAACAAAAATGGAATTCACCTGAAAAGATACTGGAAAATCAGTTTTCCTCAAAAAAGTGATTACGAAAACCAGCCGTTGTCGTATTATACTGAAAAGTTAAGAGAACTCGTTTATGATTCGGTAACATTAAGATTGAGAGCAGATGTACCGGTAGCATCATATCTAAGCGGCGGTCTGGATTCATCAATAATTTCCGCATTAGTGAAAAAATATCATAACAACAGTTTAAAAACTTTTTCGGTTTTATTTAAGGATGCTTCTTATGATGAAAGATTATACCAGCAATTAATGGTAGATTCGATAAAAACAGAACATAGCTCAATAGAGATCGACAACAGGTTAATTGGAGAGAATTTTTCTGACGTTATCTGGCATGCTGAATATCCAATGCTTCGTACAGCTCCGGCTCCACTTTTTGAATTATCAAAACTTGTCAGAAAAAACAACATAAAAGTTGTTCTCACAGGTGAAGGTGCAGATGAAATCTTTTGTGGGTACAACATATTTAAAGAAAATCTGATAAGAAGATTCTGGGCTCGCATTCCAGATTCGAAAATGCGTCCTTTGCTTCTTTTGAAGCTTTATCCATATATCCATCAGAATCAAAAAGGCAGTCAATTCTGGCAGCTTTTCTTTAAACGGGATCTTGAATCTACCGAAAGTCCGCTATATTCTCATCTGATTCGCTGGTCCAATGCATCAAGAATCAAGAGATTTATTTCTGACAATATCAAAAGCAGATTCAACGAAAAAGAACATGTTTTTGGAGAACTTCAAAATTTTCTTGATCCGGATATTCACAACTGGGTTCCTTTATGTCAGGCACAGTATCTTGAACTTTCTCTATTCATGTCAGGTTACCTGTTATCATCACAAGGTGACCGAATGATGATGGGTAATTCAGTTGAAGGGAGGTTTCCTTTTCTTGATCATAGAATTGTTGAATTTGCATCAACGATACCACCCCGTTATAAGCTCAATGGATTAAATGAAAAATATATTTTAAAACAAGCTTTTGGTGATCTTATACCCGAAACGATTTCGAAGCGTCCCAAACAGCCATATCGTGCACCAGTTTCAAAATGTTTTTTGCCACAATACGGTTTTCATTCATCCAGATTACTATCCGAAGATGCTCTTCAGAGAAGCGGATTATTTGATGTTAATAGTGTTTCAATGCTTATCTCAAAAATTACTGGTATTAAAACCGATATAAGTGCATCTGATGATATGGCAATGGCTGCCATAGTATCGACACAACTGCTATACCATAATTTCATTTCAGAAATTACAGACAATAAAAGCTATACCTGCAAATCTATGCCTCACGAATCCGATATTTAGTTTGGATCAGACTGATTTTTCTGATACTGCCACATTTGTAATTGTAATCTGTTCTGAATGATGATTTATTGGCAGATTAATTGCTTTACTGAGATTTAATAAAAAACACTTGTTTTGCCCAGTAACCTGTCTGCAGGATTTTTTTTTTAATGCTTTTATGGATTGCACTTGCCGTTTTTGTCATATCGCTTTTTATATGTGTAAATATATTACATTTTGTAACACGCAGACACAAATGGATTATTCCATATATCAGGAAATCAAATCGAAAACTTACTGACACAGATTATCCTGTCCATATTTATCTTTCGATTTGTGATCATTTTCAGCCTTTTTGGGGGTTTGTTTCACAAGAAATCGCAGAACATCGTGTTGTCACCTGGCAAAAGGAGTTCACACATCATGCACGGAAACATTTTGACTGCTGTGGACGCCATCCGATACATACTTTCTTTTATTCAGAAGAAGATTACAACCCACATTTTACTGATGAACTATCGAAACTGGTTAGAGAAAAACTTGCTGATATAGAATTACTTATATCTCACCATAATAATATCAAGCCGGATTTCAGGCGAAGGATTGAGGAGTTCAGGGATGTCCTTTTTCATCATCATGGTCTTTTACGGAAGAATAGTTCCGGGAAAATTATCTATGGATTTGTTCACGGATACAGTGCACTAAACAAATCCCAAAATGATGGGGAATTCACTGGTACCACTAACGGAATACCTGTTTTGAAAGAAACCGGATGTTATGCTGATTATACATATCCTTCGCTTGGAGATATCACGCAACCCCCCTTTATAAACAGTATCTATTTTGCCAGTGATCAACCGGGTACTCCCCGGCCACATGAATCCGGATATCCAGCAGCAAAAAATATATGGTCTGAAAATGATCTTTTATTTATTCAGGGACCTCTAACACTAAACTGGAACAGAAGGCTTTGGGGAATATTTCCCAGAATTGAGAATGGTTCAATAAATCATCTCAATCATTTTTCTGCTGATAGAGCTGATTTATGGGTTAACAAAGGAGTTCGTATCAATGGGCTTAAAAATCACATATTTATAAAACTTTTCACACATGGAGCCCTGGATCATACGATTCGGTATTTTTTTGGAGAAAATGGTCTTGATCAATTATGGAGCTTTATGGAAAAAAATTACAACAATGACCAGTACAAACTATACTACGTGTCAGCATTTGATATGTACAGGATAATCAAAAATCTCTGCACCGGAGCAGCTGTTATCAGCAATTCTGAAAGAAGCGTATAGACTTTGATCTGAGGTTCTCAAATACTATTTTTATAGTTTATGACTCTATCCACAACTAAATTTCAATCCGATCTTAGCTTCAACGGACTTGTTGTTTTTTACCGTATTGCTCATATTTTAGCTTCCAATCTTGAATTGGAGCAGATAATGACTTCTCTTCTTGAATTGCTTGAAGTAAGTGCAGGAATGAAAAGAGGAATGATAACGATTCTTAGTCCCGATAATGAAGAACTTGCAGTTGATGTTGCGATAGGAATATCAGAAAATGAAAAGCTAAAAGGCAGATACAGGCCAGGTGAAGGGATTACCGGGAGGGTTGTTGCTACCGGAAAACCTGTTGCTATTCCGGTACTTGGTAATGAACCAACCTTTTTAGACCGCACCGGAGCACGTAAAAATCTGAAGAATTCTGATCTTTCCTTTCTCTGTGTACCAATCAAGGCTAAAAACAATGTAATTGGAGCCCTTTCTGTTGACAAAGTGGCAATAGAGGATACAGTCACACTTGAAGAAGAATTGAAGTTTCTTGAAGCTGTTGCGGCTCTCATAGCACAGATTGTTGATGCACGCCGTGCTCAATATGAACGGATACATGCTTTGGAAAAGGAAAATCTTGAGTTGCGCAAATCACTGGAAAGTAAGGGCAAACCTGATCAGATGATTGGAAACAGCAGCTCAATGAAAAATTTATACCGCCAGATTGCACAGGTAGCTTCATCAAGTACAACAGTACTAATCAGGGGTGAAACCGGAACAGGAAAAGAACTTGTTGCTCGTGCTATTCATGAAAAGAGTTCATGTTCTGACGGGCCATTTATTGCTGTCAATTGTGCAGCTCTCCCGGAATCACTTCTTGAAAGCGAACTTTTCGGGCACGAAAAAGGTTCTTTTACCGGGGCAGTTACCAAGCGTATCGGAAAGTTTGAAGCTGCAAATGATGGAACACTTTTTCTGGATGAAATCGGGGAGATGTCCCTTTCTGCCCAGAGTAGACTATTGAGAGCGATTCAAGAAAAAGAGTTTCAGAGAGTTGGCGGTATTGATTCGATTCATGTCAATGTCAGACTGATATGTGCAACCAATCGCAATCTGGAACTGGACTGTGAAGAAAAAAGGTTTCGTGAAGATCTTTATTACAGGATAAATGTTTTTACAGTTGCTCTGCCTCCCTTGAGAGAAAGGGGAGCAGATGTTTTACTGCTTGCCGATTATTTTGTTAAAAAATATTCCAGACTTCACGACAAAACTATCGAGAGAATTTCTACCCCTGCTATTGACATGCTTTCATCTTACCACTGGCCTGGCAATGTAAGGGAACTGGAAAATGTTATTGAACGTTCGGTAATAGTAACTGACAGTAATGTTATTGAGGGCCATGATTTCCCTCCTACACTTCAAATGAAAAAAATAACTCAGCGTGGAAAACGCACCGATTCATTTGAAAACATGGTTGCAGCTTATGAAAAACAGATTATCATAGAAGCTCTCAAAGATACTCAGGGAAATCAGTCTGAAGCTGCCAGAATTCTGGGTACAACCAAGAGAATTATTCAATACAAAACCAGCAAATATGATATTGAATTTTCCCGTTACCGTAAACCAGGAAAAAAAGTTTAACCTGCTCTTGTAAAACCAGATTCGACCATGGCGAAACCAGCCTGCATGAAAAACACCATAAACGCAGCAATCAAAGTCCATACAGTATCTAATGACACTTGCAAATGCTCATTTGAAACTGAGCTTTCCTGAGAAAATACTGTCAGTGCAAGAAACAAACATATCAATAAGCAATTTATTATTCTCTTTTTAAACATGCCACACTCCTTCAGAAACTTACAATTATTTCGGAACCCAGACCATAACTCAAATCTTCAGAAGAAATATTTTTCTGAACAGCAATTGTAACCATTCCCCACAATAGCCATTGCACATTTTCTGAAGGAAACAGATAAAATGTAGGTACAACCCAGAAAGAATTGTCGTCATTGTTATCCAGCTCTGCTCCATGGAATTCCAGAGGCAGCCCGAATTTAGCTTTATCTGTTAACTTATATCCGGGCTCAATATAAACCAGAAACTCATCAGGTATTCCAAACAGCGGATCATTCAGATTGTTTGCAGAATCTGGATCAAACAGCATATAGAATGTCAGATCAGTAGTAAACTGATTAACTTCCAGTGACGGCTCAAACAGAATCGTAAATAGATTTTTTCTGTTCTCACCGCTGATATTTGAATAGCCAAAATCGGCTTTTAATGAAATCATGCTGCCAATTGAACTGTTATATGATCCACCCATAAAGAGATCCGATCCGGTTTTGAAACTACTTTTAACATCTCCCCTTATACCATATGATATGTACAGTGAATTATCGTCTGAAAAATCAAATCCGGATACAGCCATAACATCGCCGGTACTTTCGTTGAGATCTGCAACCCCGGTCAAGATGCTCTGGGAATAGTTTCCTTTTTGAATCTCGTATTTTATACCACGTGTAAAACTTTCTTCGGTTATCATACTCAGTCTTTTGTAGAGATAATAATTAAATGTTCCGAATTGATAAACCAGATCACCAACAGAAAATGTTCCAAGCTGGCTTTTATAAGTGATGTCAAAACCATCAAAAGCCACATTTACCCATCTTTCCTGTGGCATCCCATTTCCTCCGGGAATGAAGCCACGACCTGAGCCAGAATTTGCCGACAACACAGTAGCATATACATTTGCCGAAACTTTTTCTGTAAATTTCACAAAAAGCCCCAGATCAAGTTCGCTGTTTGTAAAAAAAGCTCCTTCAAGATCGCTCCAGAAATCGGCATCCAGATAACCGTTAAATGATATTTGCGGCTGTGCACCTGCAAAGATAAAAACAAGAAAGATGACAGCAGAAGTAAATATATGTCTGTTCATATACCATCCTTTTTCATGTAAACAATGAATCTCACTTTTGCTGTCGACAGCTGAAATTTGTTTTCACGTATATGCAACAGTTATGCCATAAATACTGATTGCTGATTCCATGCATTTAAAAAGAACTTAAACAGTATTTTCGAGGACATTAATGTATCAATGTATTTTTTAGTTACATTATTGAACTTATTATTGCATTATTGGCAGTATTGATTTGATGAAGCTTTAGATTAATCGTTTAATTATTAGTTTAATCTTCGGTTATTATTCATTGCATGATTTCTATGATACATTATTGTTTCTTTTTGTGGGTACTGAAAACGTTTGATTTGTTGAAGCAATATGGTCGATATTTACTTATGTACATGCGGTCCTTTCTGAACCTCTGTTTTTTCAGATTATTGTTTTATTATCAGGAGTATAATCAGGTCCGCTCTTTATCTGGTATTTTTTTATCCTGCAGGTTAATTACCCGTTTTTCTCAACTTCATCTTTCTGGTTTAAAAAATTATAGAGCGTAGCCCTGCCTACCCCAAGAAATCTTGCTGCTTTTGCTTTATTTCCACCGCTTTTTAAAAGAGCGCTTTCTACGATTTCTGAAGTAAGTTTTGGTTTACGTCCGGCTTTTCCCGGAATTCCGGGCAGGTTATAGGTTGCATAAGAATTCTGAAGTATTTCGGGTGGCAGATGTTTTGGATAAATAATATGTTCCCTGCATTTAATTAATGCAAACTGGATTGCATTCTGCAGTTGTCGTACGTTTCCGGGCCAGCTGTAATTCATCATTATGGATACCGTTTCATCATGAAAACTCATATCTTTTCGTGAAACCCTTTTGGATATCCTGTTTAAAAAATGATTTGCAAGAAGAGCAATATCATTTCGTCTTTTACGCAGCGGTGGCAGATCCACCGGAACCACTGCAAGTCTGTAGTAAAGGTCTTCCCTGAATGTGCCCTTTCTTACCATTTCAGAAAGGTTTTGGTTCGTTGCACATATAATTCTTACGTCAACCTTTTTTCCACTTTCACTTCCCACAGGTTCAATTACTCCCTCCTGAAGAACTCTGAGGAGTTTTAC
Source organism: Chitinispirillaceae bacterium (assembly GCA_035306725.1). GTDB lineage: Bacteria > Fibrobacterota > Chitinivibrionia > Chitinivibrionales > Chitinispirillaceae > JAAYEB01. The sequence continues at coordinate 11,966 of DATGNN010000234.1, forward strand.
CTGCATGGAAAGGGATAGTTCTGATATTTCATCGAGAAAAAGTGTTCCGGTATCTGCAATCTCAAAACGTCCCTTTTTATCTCTGAAAGCGCCTGTGAATGCTCCTTTTACATGTCCAAACAGCTCGCTGTCAAGTGTTCCTTCAGGAAGAGCTCCGCAGTTTATGGCCAGAAAAGGTTTGTCCCGACGATTGCTTTCATTGTGAATTGCAGCTGCTACCAGTTCCTTTCCAGTTCCACTCTCGCCGCTTATTACCACCGGAAAATCACTTTTTGAAAGATCTTTTATGAGTTCGAATATTTTCAGCATTTCGTGGTCCTGACCAATAATACCATTAAAGCTTTCTGTTTCACCAAGTCTCATTTCAAGTTCTCTTACTCGTGTAGTATCACTCAGAACAGCTATTGCACCGATGATAATCCCTTTTTCATCGATCATGGGCATTCTTTTTACTTCGAGCTCTTTTCTTTTTCCATTCGGGTCGTTAAAAATGGTGGTATAAGTGCGCTTAATCTGATCAGTATTTACGGAATTCGAACAGAACAGACACTTTTCACCACAAAAATGAGGTGAAAACAGTTCATGACAATCCCGTCCAAGAATAACCTCTTGTGATGCACCTGTTATCTGCTCGGCTCCCCTGCTGAACAGAAATATCTTTCTATTCATATCATGTGCTATTATACCTTCATGAAGACTATCAATAATATTTGAAAGACATGATTTCTGTTGGAATAAAGCTCCAGGAAATCCGTATTCGAAAATCCCTTTTACAAGTGGCTTTACATTTTCATAATAATCAGAAATTCTGCCTTTCTCTACAGAAATATCACCTGTATTCCAGTTTAAAACAGGAGGTGCTCCAGACAGAATCGGACATGTTATAGAGACTGCAGATTCAGTAATTATAACCAGGTCGAACTGAAGATGCATGATTTCACTGAATTCAACTGTTTGAGCAGATATATTGAACTTTTCAAGTTCATTTTCCAATTCAGAATCATATTTTTCAGGATGGATTCCTGCACTTATTACAGAAACTCCATCATCAGCGATTTGCCTGATACATGCTGCTACAATTTTAGAGGAGATGTTTTTGTCATCAAGTACCAGAATTTTAAACATTTACACTTACTCCTCATCTGTGAACTTTAAATTAAAAAAATTTTTTCCGTCAGATCTTTTCTTCTGAAGAGTACATTATCTGCATGCATTTCGGAAGAGATGCACGGAAACAATCATATCAAAAAACTGCGAAGGTCTGTTTGAACGCTTAATTCAATATCAAGCTGTGTCGTAATATAAGTAGAATTTTAGTTTTATGGATCATGCAAGAATTCCTTCATAACGCGCCATTTCATTTCTAACCCTTGGAATCAATCTTGGAGAAACACTCATAGATCTGATTCCCTTATCCAGCAATTTTGTTGGCATACCTTCACGACCTGCCATTTCACCACAAATAGAGATTTTCTTACCATTATTTCTTGCGATTTCACTTATCAGAGAAAGTAAATCCCACAGAGCCGGATGGTCTGGATCATAATCTTTTGAGACCAGCTCATTGGTACGGTCGATCGCAAACAGATACTGAATAAGATCATTTGAACCGACACTTCCAAAATCTACCATTTTAAAAATCTTTTGAGCCTGCAGAAAAGCACTTGGTACTTCGAACATTGCACCAAACCTTATTCTCGACATGTCACAATCAAGATCTGTAATGGACTCTTTTGACATATCAAGCAGCTCCTTCTGCTGAATCGCATCAATAACCATCGGGAACATAATATTTATTTCTGTTTCAAAACAAAGTCTTGCCAGGGCCCTGAACTGAGTTCTGAAAATTTCCGGATTACCCAGAAGAAACCTTGATCCACGCCAACCCAGATACGGATTGGCTTCCTGTTTTAATTTCAGGAATGGAAGCTGTTTATCCCCCCCTACATCAAGCATCCTGAATGTAACCGGTTTGCCTCTCATTTCTGAAACAACTTTTCGATAATAAACATACTGTTCGTTTTCACTGAGCATTCTCTCTGCATTTATAAAAAGTATTTCAGTTCTGAATAGTCCGATTCCATCGGCCCCCACATTCCATGCATGCTTTACATCATCGATTGAACTTGCATTCGCCAGCACTTCCATTCCTGCAGGTGTACCAAGTACACAGATAGCTTCAGATTGAACCGGTTCTACAGGTAAAAGTGCGGCCATTGTCTGTCTGTCTGGATTAAGGTAAACCTCACCATTGTCACTATCCATGAGCACCATGTCACCACATTTGGCATGGTTCATTATATCATGAATACCGGAAACTGCGGGTATTCCAAGCGAACGAGCAAGAATTGCAGCATGAGATGTGATTCCTCCATGTTCGGTTACAAAGCCAAGAACCTTTTCCAGATTCATATTTGCGATCATATCCGGAGTAAGTTCTTCGGCAATAACGATTCTGTTTTCGCCTCTGAGGCAATGGGATTGTCCATGGCACAAAAAACCACTTTTGCTGTTATTGATTTTACTTAACAGACGTCTTCTTATTTCTCCTATATCTGAAGAACGTTCACGCAGATACTGATTATCCAGAGCCTGAAATTTTTCTTCATAGTCACTTAAGACAACAGAGATAGCCCATTCAAGATTTTTTTTATCCCTGTTTACCATATCAATAATTGCTTGAACCACTTTGGGATCATTCATGATATGTTTCTGTGTAACGAATATTTCAGCTTCAGCTTTTCCGACGACCTGTTCCACTTCTGAGGCAATGCTGTCGAGTTCTTCAGAACACTGTGCCCGAACTTCATCGAATCTTTTCAGCTCCTGTTCAATGGAACTTTTACTTTCAAGAGTATATTCAGGAACGGCCTTTTGTCTTTCTGCAGAATAAAGACAAAGTTTTCCTGCGATACGCCCTGAACTAATTGATATTCCCTTAAATTTCATTGAGTGTTTCATATTGGATTCATCACTCATGCCTCATCCTTCCTGAAATTTACCATACCTTCTCTGCACAACGAAAAATCAAATCGTACAGGGTCTTCAGAATCGACTTCGCGAAGCTTTAAAGTTATCTCTTCAGCCATAACCCAGTCGACACTTTTTCTTTTAGATAAACCGAATTTTCGAGCTATCTGTGCGATATGTGTATCTACCGGAATAATCAGCATTGATGAAGGGAGATTTTTCCATATACCCAGATCTATTCCATCATCTTTCCTGATCATCCAACGAAAATACATATTCATACGCTTACATGCACTACCTGATTGCGGAGAAGGTAACAGGTACTCGAAACTTTTTTTCCTGAACCCGCAAATATTTGATGCACGTGATTTCATTTCCTGAATAAACATACTTATTGTATTTTTGATAGATTGTTTATCTTTGTGAAACGATTTAAAAAATGTTTCAATTGACCCATATTCATCTATAACTTCACCAACAGATTCCAGAAGCAGTGCAATATCAAAGCTGTCGTTAAAACGATGTTTAAAGCCTTTTAGAAGACTCATTTTTTCTTTAAAGCTGGTTTCATGTACAAACTCGACCGGTTTTCTATTCATTATCTCAAACACTCTGTTAGAATTTCTGATAATGATTTCAAATCTGCCGTAAGCCAAAACGGCACATACAAGCCCGGCGATCTCTTTTTGTGATCCGGATTCAAAGCTATGAACACATTGTAACGGATCCATGGACAAGTAGGCAGGATCATGATAAAGAGAGTAAATTGATTCCAGTTTATTTTTAATATTCTCAGGCACCATAATTTCAACCAGTCAGGGAAAGTTTTTTTTATCAGACAGTACACTCGCAATATTTTCTCTGCGGATTGTAGTGAAGCGATGAGGGATTAAGATCTTTTTTTTCTGAAACCATTTTCCAGCGCCATTTTCCACACAAGTAAAGAATTTGCGGCAGTTCCTTTTTAGTCAGATAAATATTACGATATAAAGGCATAATAATTAAAAATGCTTTAAAATCATTTTTGTCCCATAAAATAATTTTCGAATCTGGCTCAAAGTTCTTCTATGGATTAATTTTTTAAATGCATATGATTTTCAATTTATCAAAAGACTTTTTTGGTCTCAACCAGTTGCTTAATATAGTATACTGTCTAAAATAAAAATTATTTTTAGACACTTAAATTGATTTTTAAATAGCAGAACATTCAACTTATACATTATAATAAAAATTTGTTGGTCTTTTTATGTGTGGGAATTACTTTATCTACTTTAATCAAATTTCTTTAGCGCAGGATAATCGAGATGTGTTCAAAGAGAAAACAGGTTAGAGTCATTGTGAACAAAACAATGATAGCTTTTATTATTAACCTGTTGGTGAGTGCAAACACAGGATTGATTGATGCCGCCAAAAAAGAACAATATTTAAGTCAGGAATTTATTGATAGTTCAGTTCAGCGTGCTTTTTACATCCTTAATGAAGCTGCCAGTGTTGCTGGTGTAGGCTTCCGTCAGAAAGAAGCAATTCAGGAAGCTAAAAAGATATCAAACAGATTAAAGCAAATGGCAAAAGGTGATCCTAATGAAAGATATATTTTGTGGAAAACAGGAGAACTTGAGGCTCAGATATATCTTGAAGAGCGGGATATTGTTTATCAAAAAATGCAAAAGGGCCAGGTAAAAGTTAATCAACTGATCAGCCGTTTCAATAGTGAATTGGGCAAAAACAGGCCGGATTTTGCAACGCTTAAACGGATACACGTACAGATGGGTCAGCTTGATATTCATAAAGCAAACGAAATTGCCAGTTCTTTTAATCAAAGATACAGGGCTATTTCCCGTGAGGTACTGTATTTTCTCGAGAAAGCCTTAATGACAGGTGACTACAACAAAGCAAGAGATGAACTTGGTTACTGTCTCCGGAATAAAACATACCTGACCATACCAGATTCAAAATACAATCAGCTCGAAAAGAAACTTGAAAATTTAATCAGAGCACAAGAAGAAACGCCCCTGATTAATAGTGAACTTCAAGCTGCCAGAGATGCTGTTTTAAAGAATAATCTTACAAAAACACGGAATCTTATGTCATCAATAGATTGTCGGCTTGACCGTATTAAAAAGGTTCTTTCAGAGGGTGAATCATCAAAAATCAAGCGATCACTTTCAGAAATTTCACGCATGTTTTCATCCAAAGAGGACTCTTTGGTTAATGTAAATATCAGACTTCTCCAGAATGAAGGGGTACAGGCTGCCAATGAATTTCTTCAGAATGTCCTCAAACCTTGTGGAGTCAGCCGTGAAAAAATTGCTTATATAGATAAGGCAATTTTAAGCATCTCAACATCTGATGACCCGTTGATGAAAAATGAAATAATGGGAGTAGTTACAGATGAAAGTGACGGGAATGATTATGGTTTTACCGATATTTATTCTTCTGTGAAACAAAAAGCTCAAAACAGGATGGACAGCCTTATGCTGGTAGAACAGCATCGAATGCACATGGAAGAGCAGCGACGTGCCAAAGAGGATAGTATTGCCATGTTGGTACAGAACAAACAACAACAACTTCAGAAGAATCAGGAACTAGCCTCTCAATTAACAGTTAAGCTCTACACTCTGCTTGAAAAAAATAATAGTGCTGAAGCTGTATCACTGTTTGAAAAACAGAGTGATTTTCTGAAATACTACTTACCTTCAGAAGGATACGAAATCCTCAGAACCTCTCTTCACACTCCTCAATATGAAAGTGAACCGGTTAATACAGTAACTTATATTAAAGAAAATCCAACTATTGGTAATAAAACAGTTGAAGATAAAAAAATGATGGTAAACAGGGAAAAAGCTCAACAGATGGTTATTTCAATTTATGATATGCTTGAAAAAAATGAAATTAGTGATGCTTATAACAGGTTTAATGCCAATCGCAAACCTCTTCATAAATACCTCGACAGGGAGGTTTTTGAAATGCTTGAAACAACAATCATCCAGGCATACACTTTTAATTCTCCCTGAAGATTAAATTGTTTGTTAATTACATGTTAAAATAAAGGATAGTCATAATGAAAGAGATTATTGCAGATGCTCTGTATGTTCAGCTTGAAGAAAAACTTGATAAAAGTCAAATCGAACAGTTGATTGAAATTCCGCCCGATGAAAAAATGGGTGATTTTGCATTTCCCTGTTTTTCTCTTGCCAGAATTTACAAAAAAAACCCTGCTGAAATTGCCAGAGAGTTCTCTGAGATTCTTAAACTTCCAGATCTTTTTGAAAAAGTAATACCTGTATCCGGTTATCTTAATTTTTTCCTGAACAAAAGCATACTTGCAAAACAGGTTCTTGGTGCCTGCCAATCTGACACTTATGGCAGTAAAAGCCTGAACAAAAAAATTGTTATAGAATTTGCATCACCAAACACAAACAAACCACTTCATCTGGGACATCTGCGGAATATCTCCATTGGGGAAAGCATTTCCCGTTTATTCTCCTTTTGTGGCAATAAAGTAACCAGAACATCCATCAATAACGATCGCGGTGTACATATTTGTAAATCGATGCTTGCATACGACCTGTTATCAGAGGGAAAGACACCCGAAAATACTGGTAAAAAATCCGACCATTTTGTTGGTGACTATTATGTTCTTTTCAGTAAAAAGGCTTCTGAAGATGAAACATGGAACGGAAAAGCCCAGGAGTTGTTACGCAAGTGGGCAACCGGTGATGAACACACTGTCAAATTATGGAAAACCATGAACAAATGGGCTCTTGAAGGATTTGCACAAACATACAGGCTTTTCGGAATAAGTTTTGACAAAGAATATTTTGAAAGTGACATTTATAAATCCGGTAAAGAGATAGTTAATGAAGGTCTGGAAAAAAAGGTTTTCTATAAAAGGGACGACGGGGCTGTTGTGGTAGATCTGGAACATCAGAAACTGGGTAACAAGGTTCTACTGCGACCTGATGGCACATCGGTGTATATCGTTCAGGATCTTTACCTTGCTGTACTCAAGGACCGTGAATTCAATTATGACAGGTCTATCTATGTTGTCGGGAATGAGCAGGAGTACCATTTTGCAGTCCTTATAGCAATTTTCAAACTGCTTGATTATCCTGTTGCCGACAAAATGAAACATCTTTCATATGGCATGGTAGAACTGCCTGAAGGGAAAATGAAATCGCGTGAAGGAACTGTGGTTGACGCTGATGATCTGATTGATGAAACCAAAAGACTTGCTTCAGAAGAATTGAAACAGAGATACGAATTATCTGAAAGTGAACTTGAAGAAAGAAGTCTCAAAATCGCGTTATCAGCTATAAAATATCAGCTTCTTAAAATTGACATAACAAAAAACATGCTGTTTGATCCCAAAAAAGCGATCAGTTTTGAAGGGGACACCGGACCATATCTGTTGTATAGTTACGCCAGAGCATCATCAATTTTAAGAAAAACTGAATCAAAAAAAGATGCAGTGTTTTCTGATCTCAATGTCCATGAAACACGTCTTGCAAGAAAGATCTCTTTCTTCCCGGATACCGTAACGAGTGCTTTCGAACGTTTGTCACCGTCTGTTATTGCAAATTATGCTTTTGATCTTGCTCAGATATTCAATGAGTTTTATCATGCCTGTAAAGTGATTGGCAGTGACTCTGAGGGTTTGAGGATTGAGCTGGTAAAAGGGTTTAGATCTGTATTGAAAAAATGTTTATGGCTGCTTGGGATTGAGGAGATTGAAGAGATGTAAATATTGACACCTCTCCCCCATTGACACTTTAGACCTGGATAAGAATACAGTATCGTTTTTTTATGTCTGGTAATCGGAATCAATACATACACAAATTGGAATATTTGTCAAAATCTATCCATGAAACATCCGATTTTCCCTGGGGCAGAGTGCCTTTTTTATAAAGGGTCAGCTCACCTTTATCCAGAATGTTATCAAGCAGCTGCCACGAAACTTCTGTTTCTGCAGCACTTACAAAAAGTGTATGATCCCCTTTCAGAACATCCATTAGCAGTCTTTGATACGCTTCAGGAATAAAACCTGAGTAGTTATCACGCATACAGTAATTCATAAAAGATCTGTTTATCTCACTTTCGGTACCGGGTGTTCTTGTGGAAATATCAACCACAATCCCTTCGGCAGGCTGAATTTTAAATATTACCTTATTCTGATCCAGTTTACCATTTTCATTATAGAGTATTTTCGGAACCGCTTTGAATTTGACACCTATCTCTATACCAGTTCTGTGTACAGCTTTTCCGGTACGAATAAAAACAGGTGTTCCGGCCCACCTGAAATTATTAATTTTCAATTTCATTTCAGCGAAAGTTTCTGTATTGGAATCTGAAGCAACCCCGTTTTCCAGCTTGTATCCTTCATACTGGTATCTGAAACATTCTTCTATACTGACAGTTTTCAAAAGATTGATTTTCTGAACCCTAATATCCTCTGCATTCAAACTGACAGGCACCTCCATGGTAAGCAAAGCCAATAATTGAAGCAAGTGGTTCTGAATCATGTCACGAATTATTCCGGCACTGTCGAAGTAGGCTCCCCTTTGGGTAATTGTGGCTTGTTCCACTGCGTTGATTTGAATGGATTCTATACAACGGTTATTCCATACGGGATAAAACAGAGTGTTAGCGAATCGGAAAACCATTATATTCTGAACGGCTTCTTTTGCAAGATAATGATCGATTCGAAAAACTTGTGATTCATTGAAACATGAGTTCAATTCCTTGTCAAGTTTTTTTGCAGATTGCAGATCATAACCAAAAGGTTTTTCAATAACAATGGAAACATCATTCCTGAAACCTTCTTCATATAGATTTCGGGCAGTTGTTCCATATGCGATTGGTGGGAGAGCAAAGAAAATTACAATTCTGGAAAAATCGCCCTTTGATCTGATAAAGTCTTTAAGTCCGAAGATAAACTGATGATAATAGATTCTTCTGGCAAACTTTTCTGATACATGGAAACTGCTTCTGAACTCTTCATCAGAGAACGGTTTTCGTCCTGTTCCCACTACAATACATGAGTCACAAATCTCATTTCGGGAGTAGAGTGCGTTAAGTGCAGGAATAAGTTTTTTGTGTGCCAGATCTCCTGATGCACCTGTAATTACTATGGCACAGCGTTCAATAGGCATGTTTGTCGGTACCCGTTTCAGATGACTTATCTTTTTTTCACACTGTCTGAAATTAAATCAGTCCACAGTCTGGAGATCTTTTTTGCAACCTGGAAGTTAATATAATTGCTTCCAAAAGTACCGATCACCCTTGAAGAACCTGCTGATTTGCAGAATTAGTGAATCGGAACACAGGGTTTATTAACTTAATACCAAAATCAGACGATTTTGGTGTTAAGTGGTTATTGAAATTCTCCAGTAAAAAAGAGATTCCAGCTTGTTTTCTTCGAAAATTATTTTGAACAAAGTTTATCTAGTTTGACAGTTTATATTAAATGGCAAAACGTGTCAACAATGCTTTCCCTTTTTCTTTAAAAAAAGAAAAAGGGAAAGAAAAATAATCAGTTTTATTCTTCAGGAGAAAACTCGTCTTTACCCACACCACATTGTGGACAGACCCATGAATCTGGCAAATCTTCAAAAGATGTTCCAGGTGCAATATTGCTGTCCGGATCACCGATTGCCGGATCATATACATAACCGCATGCATTACAGATGTAACGTTTCAATTGAACCTCCTTAAAGATTTTATAATATAGTAATCCGGTTTAATCATCTTAACCGGTAATTTGCACAAACAAATATAAATGTTTACGTATCAATTTACAGATTATTTTATCTCAAGTTTCATTTATACCTGGCCCCATATCACAGACACAGGGTTTGGTAATATACTAAAAATGGATCAAGTACTTTATCATCTAACAACAAATAATAAAGCACCTGGCGCGCGCATAGAGATTTTTATGCACCACCCGAAGCAGCATTTTCAACTCCCCTGCTATAATCCAATACTACATTAACTGTTCGTGTCCCGATCTCTTTATTCAGCATATATAAGGCATTCGCATTTTCACCGACAAGATCAAGCTTTTGAAGAATATCGTTTACGCTCTCTTCTTCTTCAACCTGTTCTAATACAAACCAGTCTAAAAAGATCTTGGTGGCATGATCCTTTTCTGATATAGCTAAATCTACCAGATTATTAATACTTTCTGTAATATATTGTTCATGTTTCAAAGCCTTTCTGAACATATCCCTAACCGAATCAAATTGAGATGACGGCTGTTCTATTGTGTTAAGAATGACTCTTTTGCCAACCCGAATAATGTATTCATAGATTTTCATCGCATGAACCATCTCTTCATGATACTGAACCATAAACCATGTAGCAATACCTTTATATCCCATCGATTCAGCAAATGCCGACATTGACATGTACAAATAGGCTGAATACATCTCTTTGTTGACTTGAGTATTCAGGGCTTCTTCCATTTTTGCAGACACCATATACACCTCCAGAATAATAAAAAAAAATGATAATACGAGAATATGTCGATTTATTGCGATATTTAAACGTTGCAGTTAAGCAATAATCGTGCCTTGTATTTAACAGCTGATTTTTGATATCCAACTGTATAACAATACACAGAGTGTACTGAATTTATCTTTTCACATAATATTTTTGGTCTGCCGTTTGCGGTTATTTGATTATGTTTGTTCAGTGTCATTTTTTACAGTGAACAACAAATTTGCCTTAAAAAAGGGCAGATACAGAATTTATAGCTTAACGCTGCACCCACACAGAAATTTGACAGTTTTTCAGCTTAAAAAAGTACAACTCATAACAAACATAGTATGCTAACAATCAACCATAATTCAGGAGTAAATTATGGAACTATACAGCTTGTCCGGAGACGTATTCGAGTGACTTCTTTTTGTAGTCAGACGAAAGCGTGTTCCCCGCGAACCGACTCTCTACCTTGCAAGGAGGAAAAATGGATTGTTCAAAACGCTTCATTCTGATATTCACACTGATATTTCCTGTAGTTTTTAATATTGATTGCATTGCCAGAAACAGTTCAACTGGAGCAGTCCAGGCGATCACATCTGTTGATCAGTTTAATACAATAATTGAAAACAGCGGCAATCAGCTTATTGCATTTCATCTTTATGCAGATTGGTGCATGCCTTGCCGCGTTTTAGAACCATTGCTTGTAGAAATTGCACAGGAAAACCAGAATAAAATAGTAATATATAAGGTTGACACCGATGCATTACCTCAAATTGCCGAGGCTTTTGGCGTTACCGGTATCCCTTTTGTTGTATTTATTAAAAATAAAAAAGCGATTTATGCAATGATGGGTGTGCAGCCAAAAGAAACTTATATCCGTATTATTGAAACCTATGCAGATACAACATCTCATGAAGAAAAGAAACCGGATGAAAAAAAGATAAAAGGATTGAAAGTTATAAAATACCGCAGGCATCCAAACATTACAGATTTGGTTATGTAATCACGATTACAGGATGGGTAACGGTTACAACTTATTAGTTTGACAACAAGTCAGACAGATATGTCTTCACAAACAGATCTACCTGCTTTTTATTTTTCTGACTATATGCGGCCGCACGGCACGACCGCATATTTCAGATTTTCAGTGTATTATTTTGTTCCCCAGAATCCGTGCAAATTACAATATTCACGCGCTGTTAACGGAACATTTTCATTTTCAACAAAGAAAACGGCTTCTGCAGCATTATCCCCTTCCTTGAAATCGTGTCTTAATACCTTATCTGCGGCCAGTAGCTCTACAAATAAAATGTAATGTCCTTTGGTCATCGGATGAGGAACTTCACCAACCTTTACAGTAACCTTATTTCCGTCTTTTTCTATAACAGGAACATGTTTTTCTTTTGCTCCATCTGTTGTATTTGGTTCAAGTTTAACCATCGGAGTATTACAACATGATATCGTTTGTTCACCATTCCATAATGCTTCCACAACAGCACCACATTTATTACATTTGTAAACACTCTTTTTTTCTATCATTTTTACCTCCTGAAAGAATTTAAAAGAAAAACACTTCACAAAGCATTTAAAAATTATCAATGATAAGTTAACTCAGAAATATTTTTTAATTTAAACGGGCTCTTGTATGCAACATTTATGCCGATAGTCATTTCACACAACATACGGTTTCCTGACCATAAACAAAATCATAAGTGTCTATAAAACCAAATCAGATTCACTACAAAACTGTATAACAAAACAGGTCAATTTTTTGCTCTCTTATTCATGTTCGAAATTGAATATCCGGTATACCCGCAAAAATGTATTTTTGTTGAATATGGTTCTTGCTAAAATACGAAATTGATCGTAATATTTCCAGTACTGAGAGAACAAATCTTTCAAATCAGCCACACTACTTTTAAAGAGAGATAATTATGAAACATAAACTTTTTACTCTCTTGATAACTGTGGTGTGTATCGCTCCGGCAAAAATTCATGTCGGACCGGTCTGTACAGGAATTGGTTCCTGGATCAGTTTCAACAAAAACGATCCACACCATACATCATACAACAAACTATCATCAGATGTTTACCTGAGTTACAAGGGATGGAGCGGTTTTTTCGGCATTCCGTTCCAATGTGTAGTCAGTCACAGGGATGAAACAAAATATGCGTTTTCACCAGGTGATTTCAATTTTTATATTGGTCGAAGGATATCATTTGTTCAACCTCGTCTGGGATTGGTTTTTCCATTATGGTATTCTACAGAGAAAGGTGTATGGCTTGGTTCAAAAAATGTTATTTTAAAAACCGGTTTAGGTTTTTCATACTCTTTGTCGGCAGATAAATCGTGGAGAACGGCAGGTGAACTCTACTATAAATATTACATTGCCGGTTTCCCTGAAATTGAAGATTCACGGAGAAAAAGAGGAAGCTGGGCTATTGACGGCTCAGTCAAATTAGTTAACAGCAGCTTTAACAGATGGAAACTTGGCATTGAATTTCTTGGAGGATTCAGGAAACTGTATCCAAAATATCCTCAAGGCTACCAGCTGTCTGCATCCTGTGTACCTCATGTTTTTGCTACTTATGATGTAAACAAACGAATGTATTTAAGTGCAAAAACCGGTTTTGGCCCTTCTCTCAAACGTGAAGATGAATGTTCCGGCAAATGGAAACATTCATCCAATTCACTTAATATAGCTGTCAGCACAGGTTTTTATCCTTAAACCCTGTTCCTTGCTTCACTTGTATTTCAACAATTACAAATATCATTTTAACATCAGGCAGCTTACATTTAAATTATGCAGCGAAAACAACAGGACTGAACCTGTTTTACGAAAACTCGACAACAGTTATGAAGAATTATTTATGATATCATTGTTTTTCATTCAAAAAAGGATATTCCATGGAACAAAAAGGTATTCCATTTAATGTTGCCGATCATATTACTTATGCAGAAGGTTCAGTTATCAGTAAAACTCTGATCGACAAGGGTATTGGCAGCATTACACTGTTTTCCTTTGATGAAAATCAGGGATTAAGTGAACACACTTCACCATTTGATGCAGTTGTTCATGTTATTGACGGAGAATCCCGGATTACGATAGGCGGTAACAAAACGAACGTGAAAGCTGGTGAGATGATTATCATGCCCGCAAATGTTCCACATTCGCTCAAAGCGGTTTCACGTTTCAAAATGATGCTCATAATGATCAGGACTGCTGATGAAAACAGCACATCCGGTCCAATAGCAGTATGAGTTAAGTTTGCTGACAACCAAGGTCAGTCT
>DATGNN010000235.1:0-3198 GCA_035306725.1 Chitinispirillaceae bacterium
CAATAATTGATGATCAGGAGTTTGAAGTTATTAGTCAGGAAAAGCGGGAAGATTTCACTCAATACACTGTTCGTTTCAAATGGACACCTAACGAATATACAGAAGGTTATCTTCTCATTCCGGATAAAGAGGGTAAAAAACCTGCTGTAATAACAGTTTTTTATCAACCGGAATCAGCTGTAGGCTATGACGAAAAAGTAAACAGAGATTTTGCATATCAATTAACTAAAAGAGGGTTTGTTACATTATCAATAGGAACAACCGAGACTACAAATAATAAAACTTACTCTATATATTATCCGAATCTTGAAGATGCTGAAATACAGCCTCTTTCAACTCTTGCATATGCAGCAGCCAACGCATTTGAAGCACTGGCAAAAGTTGATGAAGTATATCCCGGAAGAATAGGAATAGTAGGGCACTCTTACGGTGGTAAATGGGCAATGTTTGCTTCTTGTCTATACGATAAATTTGCTGCTGCAGTATGGATCGATCCCGGTATTGTATTTGATGAAACTAAAGGGAGTAATGTTAATTACTGGGAGCCGTGGTATTTAGGATATTACCAGCCACCATGGGGAAAAACATGGAATAAAACAGGTGAGTATGGAAAAGGACTCTATCCAAAATTAAGAGAAAATAATTTTGATCTTCATGAGCTTCATGCTCTAATGGCACCCCGTCCATTTCTTGTATCAGGCGGTTCATCTGACCCTGTTGAACGTTGGATTCCATTGAATCATACAGTTGCTATTAATAAATTACTTGGATATACACATCGTATTGCGATGAGCAACAGGCCTGCACATAGCCCAAACCCACAATCAAATGAAATTGTGTACTCATTTTTTGAGTGGTTCCTAAAATAATGGTTATTGGTCATACATTTTGAAAGTATAACCTGTCTCGATAATTTTACATAAATGGAAACGGAGAGATATTGAACTGAGTATAATGGGGATTGACGCCATTACATTAAAATTGATCCGGAGAAACGAAGGATATATCTAGAAATATAGAGACTTAGGGGGGGGGTTGGTAAGCATTCGGTCTGCCCCGTCTTATTTTAACTTTTAATCCCTTCAATATTTGTCCTCAAAAAAATATGTGGACAATAAAGCAGTTTGAGTTAGTTTATGATCGCTTCCAATCCAGCGGTCTTTCTGTTAAAGACTTTTGCGAAAATGAGTGTATACTTCAGTCTAAGTTTTATTACTGGAAAAAGAAATTACTAGAACAGAACCAACATAGTGAACAACCGTCAGATTTTGTACCTATTGTTTTCTCCGGTTCAGCTCCACAATTGTCGGCAAAAAAGAAAGTTCAGCAGAAACCGAATCCGGAGCATTTAGCCCCTGCTTCCAGTGATGTTTTTGAAATTATTTATCCCAATGGAGTAAAACTACGTATCCCTGTTGGAGCCGACATCAACCAACTGCGTTCTTTAATTCTTCTAACCCAATAAAGCATGTTTAACCTTAACGACTCAATGCGTTACTGGCTTTATCCCCAGCCTACCGATATGCGCAAAGGTTTTTACACCTTAAGCGGATTGGTCACGGATCAGATGGGACAGAATGTACGCAGCGGAGATGTTTTCATCTTTCTGAATCGTCATTGCACCAGTTTGAAGGCTCTGCACATGGAACATGGCGGGCTTGTGATTTATTATATGAAGCTTGAAAAAGGTAATTTCACGTTACCCTCTTTTGATGAAAATGGAAGATCGCACCCCTTCTCATGGCAAAAACTTATGCTGATGGTTCAGGGTATTGAGACCGAGAAATGCAAATATAAAAAGCGT
Organism: Chitinispirillaceae bacterium; assembly: GCA_035306725.1. Taxonomy (GTDB): domain Bacteria; phylum Fibrobacterota; class Chitinivibrionia; order Chitinivibrionales; family Chitinispirillaceae; genus JAAYEB01. The sequence continues at coordinate 1,805 of DATGNN010000235.1, forward strand.
TGGAAAGGCGCATAAACAAACGATTTTAGCATCCTTTTTACTTGCATATATTGCACTGTTTTTGTATCTTTACTCTCGTTATCTAACAGGTTAATGATGCAAGAAAACAAAGAAAATCCGAACGAGCTTTTAGAACTCCTCCTGGAGAAATGCGACCGTTTATATCAGGAGAATATGCTTCTGAAGGGTAAGCTTGAAGATCGTACAGACGTTGATGCATTAAAAACCTCGTATGAACAAACCATATCCCAAAAAGACGAAAAGATCCTCGATTTAGAGAAGCAGGTTGCTTACTTGAGACGCCGGATATGGGGCAAGTCCAGTGAACGCTTTATAAAAGAAGATCCCCGGCAACGCATGATCGACTTTGAAGGTATAGACCTTTTACCTGAAGAAAAAGAACTTGCAGAAGCAGCCAAAGCAGATATAGAAACTTTCAAAGAAAGACGTGTAAAAGAGCGTGTAAAAAGAAAACCTGTACGCAAACCTTTACCTGAGGGTCTTCCACGAGTAGAAGAACATCTTTATCCCGATGAGGTAAAAGACAACTCTGATACATTGACAGAGCTAGAGCCCGAGATTACTGAAGTTATGGAGTATGAACCCGGAAGATGCTGGGTAAGGAAGATTATACGTCATAAATATGTTTTAAAAAGCAAAGCTGAAGGGGATTCCCAGAAGTCTTCTTCTATTATAACTGCACCACTTCCTGCAAAATACCAGCCTATTGCACGCAGTTATGCCGGAGCATCACTTTTGGCGGAACTGATGATAAACAAGTACGTGAACCACCTTCCTTTTTATCGACAGATACAGATGATGAAGCAGATGGGAGTAAATCTTCCGCCACCAACGGTGAATGATTGGTTCAAGGATACGGCCGATCTGCTGAGGCCACTATACTACCGGCTCAAAGAACTGGTTCTTGCCACAGATTATATCCAGGTGGATGAAACCACCGTGCCTGTCATAAATAACGAGAAGCATAAAACTGTCAACGGGTATATATGGATGGTTCGCTCTGTTATGGACAAGCAGGTATTCTTCCATTATGACCATGGTTCAAGAGCACAGAAGGTAGCATTATCGCTTTTAAAAGACTTCCGGGGTGCTATGCAGACAGACGGGTACAGTGTATACCAAATGTACGAATACAAAAAAGATGTACTTCCCCTTGGTTGCTGGGCTCACGCTCGGCGGAAGTTTGAAGAATCACTCAAAAATGATAGAGAAAGAGCTGAGTTTGCACTTGAGCAAATCGGACTTCTATACGAAGTTGAAAGAGAGGCTGATGACAAGAACCTTTCTTACCAGGAAAGAGCTAGGTTGCGAGAGACACACGCATACCCCATTATGGTTGTCTTTGAAAAGTGGCTGGTGAATGAATACAGTAA
>DATGNN010000236.1:0-8895 GCA_035306725.1 Chitinispirillaceae bacterium
TTACCTGAATTAAGGAGTTTGTATTCAAGTTTTAATGATACAAGATCAGGAAATTTTTCGGAAGAATGTGAAAATTTCTTAACTTCAGCAACAACCATCTTAGGGCAGGCCTTTTTTGTTACAGTGAAAACACAAGCAAGGCTGCGGTTTCTGTAATCAATATCATAAGTGCTGTCATTTCGCGTAAATACCTGAAATTTTTCTGCTTTGGGTAATGAGCGATGAAACTGCTTTGCATTAAAGAGCATGTCAAAGATCTGGTTTTCATTTTTCAAAGAGTTGAACCAGTAAGCGTAATAATATTTATGGTTATCAAAATCAAGCAGCCTTCCACTTCCAATCGCGTAAGCCTGCCAGACAACCATAAACAGCATAATAATGAGTCCAGCGATTTTTCTTTTCATACATTTTCCTTGATTTCAGGTTTTAAGCGGAAAAGATTACGGAATAACCAAGAATTTAGAATAACAAAATGTGTGCCTTTTGAAACCAGGTTATATGAGTGAAAAAAAGTATTAATGTACTACAAAAGCAAAAGTAAACTCAAGTAATGTAACCACAGTAAACGATAAAGCCACTATGGATTAACAATCAAAAAAAAATCAGATCCTGGCGGGAACAAGGATAACTTTGTACTGGTCGCGCATTGTTATTTTTCCGCATTGAGTCTGGGGAAAGGCTCCGGGTACTCATAGACATACAAGGTATGGTAATCATCACTGACAAAATAGATTCTGTTTTCCTGTTTAATCACAGCTACGGCTTCCAGGTCTTCTTCAAACACATCATAAACAGCCAGTGCCCGGCCAGTATGATCAATTACAAAAACAGCCCGGGTTCTGTCGCTAGTCATCCACAAAACATTTTCATCAATATCATAAGACAGGCCAGCAAGGCTCCAGTCACTACTGTCTTCATCGGCACCAAAATACACAGGAATATATTGTGATGTTTGTCGTAAAGAATTTTTTCCAGTAATTTCCAGTTCGATAAGAACACTGCGAAATCTTTTATTAACTACAAAAACCTGATTTTCAGAAGGGTTTATAGCAATGCCCTCCAACCCGTCATTTTCATTTGTTTTCTCTACATCGACTTTAAAACGCCCTTTTTCTGTACCGAGTGTATCGAATATCACTATTTCCCGTCTTCTCTCTTCAAGAACATACAACAGTTTATTTTCAAAATTCTGACAAATACCTTCCATGTCTTCGCCATCCACACACAATGACAGAGGCTGCTGTTTCGGCAGCTCTATTTTGAACAGGTGTGCCCCCTGATAATAAATTGATCCCAAATAACAATCTCACTGTCAGGATTATCCATATAACCCTTTACCTTAATAGTAACGTTTCCTTTACGCGAGTCTTTTTCGCATTGGTATTAAGAATCAGATCCAGAACGCTTAATATGCATTCGTGCACGATTACGATTGTAGTTTTTTTCCCTCATTCACCATTCATAATTCACAATTCACCATTACCTTATGCCCTTCACAGCCATAAAGCCCTTTTAGCGGCAATGCTGCTATGCAGCTCAAATCAATCGTCTCCATTCAGATTTTTCATTTCAGATGTAACAAACCGGACAGTTTTTCATCCAGAGTATTTGACACATCCTTTTTAAGGAGTTATTATATAAAGGGAGCACAAAAAATCCGGCCTGGCTCTTTTACACAAACGATCCATACTCTCCTCATCACATCGGGTTTCCTTTATAAAACATCTTTGACATTAAATAATAACTGAACACTTCTCCTCTACTGGAGTCTAATATGAAAACCAGCTTGAATCTTGATGAATTCTACAGAATTATCGGCGAAACAGTTCCGGTTAAACGTCGTATCATAAACAGTCTATATTTTAACAAACCAGTTTGCCCAACCGATATCAAAATATTGAATGATACTTACGATAGACTTTCAAAAATTCCTGAAACAGACAAAAAAAAACTGATAAACATAGGGTCAAAAACGATCCCCACTGATCTGGGATATGAAACAGAAGAACTTAAAAGAGATCTGTTATTTCTGGAAAAAGGTGAATCGTTCATAATTTCTTATCTTGAAAAACGCTATGATAATTTTGACATTCAGGTAAAAGAAGGTCTTGAATTTCTTGGTGATTCAAAACCTGATATTTTTATTACAGACAGGGACGGCACTATTAATAACTATTGCGGACGATACCTTTCATCTGTTCAGTCCGTTTACAATTCCTGGTTTATCACCAGATTTGCATCAATTGTATCCGACAGTGTCATTCTCACTTCTGCCCCGCTGGATAATGGCGGAATAACAGACATTAACATAAATCCTGATGGTCTTTTTCATTATGCAGGGTCCAAAGGCCGGGAATACCTTGACAAGAAAGGCCAAAGGCATTCTTTTGCCATACCCCGGGAAAAACAGGATAAGCTTGACACCTTAAACAAAGGACTTAAATCTTTGCTTGAACAAAAAGAGTTTGAAATTTTCAGTTATATTGGTTCAGGCCTTCAGTTCAAATTCGGTCAGACTACAATAGCACGCCAGGATATCAATTTATCCATTCCACCTTCAGATTCAGAACACTGGCTTGAAACTGTCCAAAAAACTGTAAACGAGATTGATCCACAAGGTTCATTTCTGAAAATAGAAGATACTGGCAAGGATATCGAGATCATACTTACAGTGGATAGTGAATCCAATGGAATAAAGGATTACGATAAAGGTGATGGTATAAGATATCTCGACAAGGAACTGAATCTTGACCTGAAACATAAACATACTCTTGTTTGCGGAGATACATTCTCAGATCTGCCAATGGTTAAAGCTGCATTTAAAAAAAACAGCAGTACCAAAGCGATATTCGTTACCGAAGACAATTCGCTTGTACACGCCCTTTCTGATATCACATCTAACAGCTTGACAGTTAAATCGCCTGACATTCTGATAACGATACTCTTCAATTTTAGTAAAGGTTTACAGATATGTACAAGTTAAAAGGTGCCATTTTCGATCTTGATGGAGTAGTAACCAAAACAGCAGCAATACACTTCAAGGCATGGAAAAAATTGTTTGATACGTTTTTAAAAAGTTACTCAGGAAATCAAAAAACCGATAATACATCATTCAAGATTGAACCATTTACCCATGAGGATTACATTCTTTATGTAGACGGTAAGCCGCGCATTGAGGGTATAACTTCATTCCTGTCATCCAGAAGAATTGATCTTCCTGAAGGAACTGAAAATGACAGTAAGGACAAAATAACAATCCATGGGCTCTCTAATCAAAAAAACAGTATGTTCAAGGAAATTCTGTTTACCGATGGTGTTGAAATCTATCAAAGCACTATAGATCTTATAAAGGAAATGAAAAAAACAGGGTTCAGGACAGCAATTGCATCGTCAAGTAAAAACTGCCGGCTTGTACTTGAAAAAACAGGTCTTCTGGACCTTTTTGACACTGTGGTTGACGGAATCGTTTCAAAGGAACTGAATCTCAGGGGTAAACCCTACCCTGACATTTTTCTTCAGGCAGCCAGAAATCTTGATTTGTCTCATGATGAATGTATCATGGTGGAAGACTCTATTTGGGGTGTTCAGTCGGGGAAAAACGGCAATTTCGCCATAGTACTTGGCGTAAGCCGAAATCATGACATACAGTTGCTCATTGAAAACGGTGCTGATATCGCAGTTGAAGACATATCAGAAATTTCACTGCAGACCATTCATGAATATTATAAATCAAGATCTGAAAACCATAACTGGAAACTTGTATATCATAGTTTTGACCCTGAAAACGAAAAACTTCGTGAAACTCTTACTTGCACAGGTAATGGTTATTTTGGTACAAGAAGCTGTTTTGCCGGCTCCAAAGCTACACGGGAAACGCATTACCCAGGTACATATATCGCTGGAGTTTATAACAAACTGCCAACCGTTGTACATGGGAGAGCCATATATAATAACGATCTGGTAAACTGTCCGAACTGGCTTCTTGTTGAACTGATAATCGATAACAAGGATATTGTTGATCCGTTTAACGAGGAAATTATTTCGTACACCCATGAGCTTGATATGAGAAAAGCGGTTGTTTACCGCTCAATTCTGTTTAAAGATTCAAAGGCGCGTATCACAAAAATTGAAACATTTATGTTTGCATCAATGGCTCAATCTCATTACGGGGCCCTAAGATACAGAATAACTCCCTGCAATTATTTTGCTTCTGTAACTTTACGTTCATGGCTTGATGGATCTGTAGTAAATGACGGTGTTCCCAGGTACAGAAATCTCAATTCAAGACATCTTGAAACAATAAACAAAAAAGCTTTACCAGACGGATCAGTTTTTCTTCACACCAAAACATCCCAATCTCATATAAATATTTTCATGAAAGCAGTACACAGTTTTCCACAAAATTTTACTGAAACAAAATGTATTGAAGAAAATAATGGAGCGGCATGCAGCTTTACTTTTCGGGCTGAAGCGAAAAAGGTTTATACAATAGATAAACTTGTCTCTATTCATGCATCAAAAAATGAGGAACACAATCTTTACAGCCCTCAGGGTACTTACGAACAGTTAGAGAATGAACACATCAAAAAATGGTCTGAAATCTGGAAAAAAGCAGATATCATTATTGAAGGCGACCAGCTTTCCCAGAAAATACTAAGACTGCATATCTACCATCTGTTTACAACTGCATCCCAACACAACCTTTCTCTTGATGCCGGAATGACTGCCAGAGGCTTATCAGGTGAAGCATACAGAGGCCATATATTCTGGGATGAACTGTTCATTTTCCCGTTCTTTAACCTTCATTCTCCCGAAATCACAAAATCATTGCTTTTGTATAGATACAGAAGACTTGACAAAGCACGTGAATATGCTGCTGTAAACGGATGTAAAGGTGCAATGTATCCATGGCAAACAGCAGATACCGGTGATGAAGAGACTCAGGAAGTCCACTATAATCCGGTTTCCGGTAATTGGGACCCGGATCTGAGCAGAAATCAGAGACATGTTTCAATTGCAATAGCTTACAATATTCTGGAGTATTTCAAAATCACATCTGATACAGACTTTATCTTTGACCATGGTGCTGAAATGTTGATTGAGATTGCCCGGATGTGGGTCAGCATGGCAAAAAAAGAAAAGGGGAAATACCATATTAGCGCAGTTATGGGACCGGATGAATTCCACGAAAGTTATCACGGTTCAAAAATTACCGGTCTTAAAGATAATGCCTATACAAATATCATGGTTAGCTGGCTGTTAAAAAAAACTTCCGAAATTATAGAATCCCTTCCTGAAGAAATCCTCAAAAGACTTGACAACAAAATCAACTTCAACAAATCTGAATTACCCTTATGGAGCAATGTTTCCCATAATCTTTCTGTTAATATTACCAAACAGGAAATAATTGAACAGTTTGACGGTTATATGAATCTTAAGGAACTGAACTGGGAAACCTACAGAAAAAAATATGGTGATATTCACAGACTCGACAGAATCCTTAAATCTGAGAATGATTCTCCAGACCGGTACAAAGTCTCAAAACAGGCTGATGTGCTCATGCTTTTCTATCTTCTGCCTCCGGATCAGGTGTGTGAAATTCTTTCATCGCTTGGATTTGATATTTCTGATCCTCTGAATTTGCTGAAAAATAATTATGATTACTACGTTCAACGTACCAGTCATGGCTCAACTCTAAGCCATGTTGTACATAGTGCCATACTCAGATATCTTCCCGATCAGAAAGAGAATATGTATCAAAAATTCATATCAGCGCTTAAAAGCGATCTCTATGACACTCAGGGAGGGACAACCAGAGAGGGAATTCATACCGGAGTGATGGGTGGAACAGTAAACATGGTAATATGCAGCTTTGCCGGTATCAACAGGTATAATGAGTACCTTGAAATCGCCCCGGTTATTCCTGACAACTGGGAACTGATTCATTTCAATATTTTCCATAAAGGAATTATTTTTAATATCAAAGTAACCAGAAACCGGATTTTCATAAAGCAATTACAGGAAAAAGAGATGGAGTTTGGAATTGAAGTAAACGGCAGATTGTTTCATTCAAAAGGAAAAGAAGTTCTGGAAATTAAATATCCTCAAACCGAATATGCCCATAGAGTTGAAAGTTAAAGAGGTAATAATTTTTCTGCTGTTTAATGAATTCTGATCCGCAAGATCTGTTTCTGGCAGCAAAAAGATAACGAGTGTTCTTGCGTAAATTTTCATGTCCAACAGACCGCGTAGCATGGGTGAAGTCAACGCAGCCTAGAGTACATCTTTAAGTTTTAAAAGAATCACATTCACTATCATCTCATAGAAATGTAGCGAATATTGCTCGATAGAGGCATTTTTTTGACAAATTACTATAGCCATAAGTAAATATTTTATCCATCGAATTAAAAATCGCCTTATTTTATAGGCCTTCGCTATGGGATGGTAGTGAATCAAATTATGAAAACAGTTCTGTGTCACATCATATACAGTATCGGTATCCCCGTCAAGAGGCCCAGACTCCCTTAAAACCGAGGACAGTATCAAAAACTTTCATTTCCCCAAAATTGTCTTAAGCATCAGGATTACCCCAATGCATCAGATGAATTGCGTACTGTCGTTTCTTTTCCATAAATTGTATCGACTCTAACCCAGATTTCACCACGCCCGGCACTAACGTTCCACCGCTCGATCTCATGAACAAGCGGAACTGAATCATTCAGGACAAAACGGATATCTCTGCCATTGGCCTGTGCCTGCGAGAAATCAAAGTTATTTGCGTTTAAACGGACAACAAAAGGAAAGTCAGTTCCAATTTCGTTAACGTCAGCACCGGACCAAATCAAAATCTCAAATTAATTATTAGATCCGTTCTTCCGAAAAATTATTTTATGGATCAATTTATCTCGAAAAGGATTAGAAAATGAGTGGTGCAGGAAAAGGTGATACTTACAGAAACGTGGATAAAAAAAGGTTCGATACCAGTTATGAATCAATTTTTGGTAAAAAAGATATTATGGATTTTCAAAAAGGTAAAAAATACTCCGGAAATTCAAAATCTCCAGCACTCGAAAAATAAAACACCCGAATAAAAATTTCTACTGACAGATTTCCAATAAAATATCAACACAGATGACTGAAAACACGAAACAATTCATGGCAGTAAAGCTAAATCACTGACAGCAAAACATTTTTGAGAATGGTAATCAATACATATCAAGTGTGGTTTTTAATATTTCAAAACATATCTGCGAAAGAAATTTTACCTGAAGTTTTTGCACAACATTCAGGATCATCTCAACTTATTGCAATTGAATCTTTTCACCATTTTCATTTACAGCCACAAAGGTGATATGAGTCGAAAACACCATTTCTTCGTTTCGCGAATCCTGGCTTGAAGCAAATACTTCTGCGCTATAGGTAATGGATGTATTACCGTATCGTTTCGGTTGTATTTCGAATCTGAGAATCGCGCCATTACTGACCCGTTTTTTAAACTGTATATTATCCATTGCTCTGGTAACCAGAATAGTACCGGGGTAATCCCTGGCTGCCGCAAGCCAGGCATATTCATCAATCCACTTTAAAAGCTGACCACCAAAAAGAAACCCCTGATGACTTAAATGCTCGGGACGAACGAAACATAATGTTTCCATATTTTACTCCTGAAAACCAATATAAAAGCTGCGCAATTCGCAGCTCTTCAACCAGTGTGCTGTCCATTGCACCATTTTTAACCAATACATGACAAAATAAATCGTTGCAGATCAAATACGGTTTGAATTCAGATAAACTTGCAGACTTGAAGACAAAATTGGATACTATTCTGTTAAAAAGTGTTATCACCGTCAACAGGGACAAACATCCGGAATCGCGGCAGGTGATGATGAACACCTACAACGCTGCGTTTAAAAACTGGCCAACTCCTGATACCAGTTTCTTTGTGAATGGTAGATTTGGAAAAACATATGTCATTCAGTGGGGGAATCCTGAAAACGATACTCTGGTATTACTGCACGGGTTAGCTGGCAATGTCACACTCTGGGGAAAAGAGATTATCGAACAGCTATCAAAGCAGTTTTTTATTATTGCAATTGAAACTATGGGTGATAATGTCGGTCGAAGCATTCCAACGCAGTGGCCTATGGAACGGAATACGCTACGGGTCTGGCTGGATGAACTGTTAGACACTCTGAAACTCAGTTCCGTAAACCTCGTCGGGCACTCGTCTGGAGGTTGGCTTGCAATGGATTATGCTATACATTATCAACAACATGTCAAAAGCCTTTCGGCGATTGGTGCAGCTGGGCTATGCAAACCAAAAATCGGTTTTATGTTAAAAATGATGTACTTAACTCTACGAAATACAAAAAAAGTATGCAAAAGGCATATACGCTTCTCCATACTCCCAGTTTTAATTCTCAACAGATTGATTTCGAATATTTCTTTTAATTTGTATCAGCACTGCAAACAGTCAACATTGTACCCGCGTCGATTCACGTCAGAAGAACTTGGCAGAATCAAAGTACCGGTTTTGATTGTAATCGGTATTGATGAGCATTTTTTTGATGTTAAAAAGGCAGAGTACCGGGGCAATAAACATATACTACTCAGTCAAGTGCATATGGTTGAAAACGCAGGGCACCTGGCGCATATTGATCGACCCGAGGCGGTGTCGTCTCTCGTTATTGGCTTCCATTAAAAGATGTAGCCTGGAAGGGGGAGGACCTACCAGCCGCGGCCGTTATGTTGAGCAGCACCTTCAAAATTACTAGATATTAAGATTTTTTTCAGCTAACGACCGCATTTTTTCCCACGATCAGGACACAAGGTTACTCTATAAAATTCACCCTGTAGATTTAAAGGCGAAAGAATTCGTAACAGCAATTGACCGTC
>DATGNN010000237.1:0-3246 GCA_035306725.1 Chitinispirillaceae bacterium
AAGGTAAACTCGAAGGTATCGAGAAAGGTATCGAGAAAGGCATTAAGAAAGGTATTGAGAAAGGCAAACTGGAAGGCAAACTGGAGGGTAAACTGGAGGGTAAACTCGAAGTTGCCAAAAAGATGCTTCAAATGGGCTTAAATATTCAACAGATTATGGATATAACTGGTTTGGACAGAAATAAAATTGATAAGTTAATTAACAAACAATAAGTAATAACATAAATTAAAACAGGGTTTTTTATTACCATGCTTTGGTCCCGCATAAAGAAACAGCGGGACACATATGGTAAATTATTTTTCTCAACTAAAAGCCTCGTTCACGAGTAAAAGATCATATTTGGGGGATTTTCAATAACACAGGCATGATATTTTCCAGATTTCCTGAGTGGTTTCCATTTGTCTGTTAGTAATAGAAGTCTTATATCGGAAAGATTATCACCAAGGTCGCAACCGCCGGGCAGATACAATACCCCCCCCAGTAAAAAATAAAAATTCGAAATATTAAGCACTAAATTCGAAACAAAACAAAAACCATCCGTATCTTTTGATGGTTGGGTGTATGTTATCCATGTTGCAGTTTCGATTTTGGGAAAAGTAATAGGTGGTTCAAATCCACATAGACTCAATTCGAGGCTGTAGTCCAGATTGTTTATTAGTATCTAAGGACACGGGATTTCGTCTTTGCCGTCTTCAGAAAAACATTTATGATACACTGTTTCACCATTATGAAATACTTCCATTTCCAATATGTTTCCATTTGGCCATTTGTAATAGACGTCTGATATTAGAAAGATCATCATGTTCGCCGAGCGCACACGACCCCCGCGGTAATTTGTTGCAGCTCTGCAGGTTCTGTTTGGGGGCGTGTGGTATCCATATTGCAGTTGATTTAAAAATAAAACTTGTATTTGGGGGTAACAGTATTAACTTATTGCAGATTACAACTCCACCCCTTTTAACCCATTTCAAGAGAGAATAGGATCAACCAAGAACATGAATCGTTTTGATCGGCTTTTTTTAAATCCATTTCCCGGTTACTTTAATGATTTTCAGTTTCTTTTCTTGTAATGACCAGCATAGAATTTCTTTTTTTTATACTGCCAGATAACAACATTTTTTTGTGACAGAATGAAAAGCTCTTATACAAACATACTGGATGCCCGCAACCACTTATGAGATTCTGCAAATTATCAAATTGCTCATCAAAAACAGTGTAAAAAATATTTGACTCATCATAAAAATAGATCCTTCCATGGGAATAAAATCGAAAGGGCGTTTTTGTTAAGTTTACTTTTGTTTGTGATTTTTCATTAATTTCATAAACAAATAATTGATTGTTGATTATCGAAAAACATTTTGTACCCATAACTACTGTATTAGAATCAACCAGTTTGATTACATCATCCAAATACAACCTTACATCTGTTATTTCAATTGGTGAGTAAATGTTTTCACCACTAAAAAGATCCAATTGGTAGTAATAAATTTTACTTTTTGCATTCTTAGGTATAGCAATAATAACAAGTTTTTGAGATGTTGCATATATCGAATAAACCAAAGCATTAATATCAATAATTTTTATTTCTTCTGATCCTAATTTTTTTTTAAAAATTGTGCTATTAAAAACCGTTTCTGAACATTGTTCAGGAATTATATATTTATCAGTATAGAATATCAAAGATGTATTAATTTGTTTATCATAAATTTTGTTATATAAACTATCTACCAGTGTGTTTTTTTCAAAAAAATAAGTTTTATCACCTTTTTTAAGCCCAACAAAGCAATTTACAGAAATAATATTTTCATTAACCGAAATACTTGTTATTTTATGTTTTAATGAATCTCGCCAGACTATTTGGCCGTCAATTGATAGTTTCCATATTTCTGATTTACCATTATAATAACCTGTTTTATTGTATTCATTTACACCCAAAAATATCGGTTCGCCTTTTTTACTCACAGCTACTGCATCAAATTTATAACCATCAAGTTTTATTATTTGTTCTGAATCATGACTGAACAATGTATAGGAGAATAGCATTATTGATAAAACAAAAAAGATAGCCATATTATTATTCATACTACCTCTATCTGCTTCTAAAATCCAAATTCCTGAGGATTTAGTGTGTTGGATGGATAAATGCCTTCGTTTATACGTACTTCAAAGTGTAAATGCGGCCCAGTACTTCTACCTGTATTGCCGGAATAACCTATTATTTGTCCTTTTTGTAATTTTGAGCCAGATTTTACAGAACGTTCACTTAAGTGAGCATATACAAAGGTGTTTTTCCCATCGTTAATATATACAGTTTCCCCATAACCTTTGTGAAAATATGATCTTTCAACATCTGCATTCGTAACTGCATACAGGGGAGTTCCTTCTGGAACACCATAATCTATACCATAATGCATACCCAAACTTCTGAGCCCATATGGAGATGTCACTTGAAAATTATGGTTACGTCCAAGAGGATGTAAATAATTAAATTTTCGCTCGGAATGCATGTCTTTTTCATCCAAATTATTGAATTTATTGTTTTGAGATAATTCAGTATACCTTACCACCAATACCAGATTCTTTCCACTGTTCACAAAAGAATCGATAAAATCATTTATGTCTTTACCCAGATTAATTCCCGGTACGATATCTGCCTCTTTTGATCCATGAATATAAAACTCTTCATCTCTTTTATGCGTATCGGTTGTCGAAAAAGGTATAAGCCCGATCCTCTCATTAGCTGAATCACTTGAAGTTTTACGATTAATAAGATTTTCCCACCAGTTGTCTTTTTCTGCAATCTCGCGCTTTGTCTGAAGAACTACCCAGCGTCCCTCAGGTATCGGACCATCCTCTTTTTTGGGGTCACTGTTATCGCCTTTTCCGGTAACTGCTTCCCACTTTTCTTTTTCATCGTGCTTTTTATCCAGCCAGATAAGTTTCGACCCATCAAATACCAGACATTCACCTACTGTAGCTTTGACACACAGGCTGTCTGAGGGAGAACGTAAAAACGGATGTACAGTTACAGTCTCTCCTGCGTATTTCCCAATAGGTGTAAACTCCAGCGTTTCTCCAGCATTCTCAAACCGGTCGGTTTCTTTGCCATTTATTCTTACTACCCACGAAACTTTGTTTCTTTCGTTATCAGATGCTTTTCGATTAAATTTTACAATGTAAGTTCCACTTTTGTTATGAACAAGTTCTTCTGGGCCTTCCATATCTTTTATTTCAAGTTTCAGCTTT